>JAYRLX010000046.1:13755-14990 GCA_041905125.1 Caulobacter sp.
GTTGTGGCCCGCCGCCCCGCCCCCGGCCTTCATCCGGAAGCGGCCGGGCGCCATGTCGATCTCGTCGTGGAAGACGATGACGTCGGCGGGCTTCAGCTTGAAGAACTTCATGGCCTCGCCGACGGCGCGGCCGCTCTCGTTGTAATAGGTCTTGGGCTTGAGCAGCAGCAGCTTAACCGGACCGTCCGGCGTCGACACCTGGCCCTCGCAGGCCAGGCCCTGGAAGCGCGCGCGCCACGGGGCGGTCCCCCACTTTCGGGCGAGGGCGTCCACGGCCATGAAGCCGACGTTGTGGCGGTTCTTCTCGTACTTGGGCTCGGGATTGCCCAGGCCGGCGAGGATCAGCATCGCGGAGTTCTCAAGAGCGCAAAGCAAAAAGGGCGGGCCCGAAAGCCCGCCCTTCTCAAATCAGATCGGAGATCCGACCGCCAGGCGATTAGCCTTCGGTCGTGGTGTCGCCGGCGTCCGACTGGGCCGAGGCCGAGGCCTTGACGTTGGCGATCACGAAGTCGCGGTCCATGGCGGGCTTCACGCCGGCCGGCAGCTTGACTTCCGAGATGCGGATGACGTCGCCCAGGTCGTGGTTGGCCAAGTCGATGACCAGCTCTTCCGGGATCTGGTCGGCCGGGCAGGCCAGCTCGACGGTGTGGCGGATGATTTCCAGCGTGCCGCCCTTCTTCAGGCCGACCGAGGTTTCCTGGTTCTTGAAGTGAACCGGCACTTCGATCTTGATCAGCTGGTGCTCGTCGACGCGGTACAGGTCGAAGTGGATCGGCTCGTCGGTGACGGGGTGGAATTGCACGGCCTTGGCGATGACCGATTGCTTTTCTTCGCCGTATTGCAGCGTGACCAGGTGGCCCAGCAGCTTGCCGGTGTACAGCGACTTGCGGAATTCGTTGGCCTTCACGGCGATGTTCACCGGAGCCTTGCCGCCACCGTACAGGACGCCGGGGACCTTGCCTTCGCGGCGGGTGGCGCGCGCGTTGCCGGTGCCGGCGCCGTCGCGGACTTCAACGTTCAGAATGATCTCGGCCATGAGGCTGTCTTTCTCGAGAGCCGGATGCTCTCGTCTGTGACCTGGCGCCTATGGCCGTATCGCCACGCTCGCCCGGTCGTTTTGGGGTCGCGCTACATACACAAAAGGGCCGGGCGACGCAACGCCCGGCCCTTTCGGTGTCGGAGATTGGAAAATCAGCTCTTCTTGGCGGCCGGCTTCTTGCCGCCGGTCTTGGCCT
>JAYRLX010000480.1:0-2652 GCA_041905125.1 Caulobacter sp.
ACCCGCAGACCACAGCCGGACGCCATCAGGACCGTCTGGGAACTGGTCGGATCGAAGCTGTCCGCGCCGCCCGCGTTGGGCGCGAAGATCGAGAACGACGACCCCGCCGCCCAACCGATCATGGCGACCACGCAGGTCGCCGTCGTCCAGCGCACGATCGAGATATCAGGCAACCGGCGGCTCATCATGTTGGCCTGGACAAGGCCCAGCACCATGCCCTCGGGAACGCCCGACAACGCCTTCAGCAGAAGCATGGAAATCTGCCAGAACAGCCCGTCCGGCTCGGGCAGAAGGCCGTCGGCCCAGACCCACCAGGACGCGCCCAGAAGTATCCCGACCAGCTCGGCCAGAGCGGTCGCCAGAATCCACGCGGTCCAGCCGCCTCGCCCCTCAACGCCGCTAACCGCGCCCATCGTTCCCGCCATTACGCTCCCCCAGGAAATTCCGCGCGACTTTGCCAGCGGATCGAACCGATTTACACCCTTCCTCGACACGGCGCGCTTGAGCTCGCACAAAACTCTCTCTAAGGTAGAAAACGTGGAAAGTCTCGCCTCTGCCGTTTATCTGACCCTCGCGATCGCCGTCGTCGGCGGTTATCTGCTGGGTTCGATTCCATTTGGCCTGATCGCCACGCGCCTGGGCGGCGCGGGCGACATCCGCAAGATCGGCTCAGGCAACATCGGCGCGACCAACGTGCTGCGCTCGGGCCGCAAGGACCTGGCGTTGATCACCCTGTTGGGCGACGGCGGCAAGGGCGTGATCGCGGTGCTGCTGGCCCGCTACCTGACCCACGGAAACCCCACCGTGATCGCCCTGGCCGGCGGCGCGGCGTTCCTGGGCCACCTGTTCCCGGTGTGGCTGAAGTTCAAGGGCGGCAAGGGCGTGGCGACCTTCTACGGCGTGCTGCTCAGCGCCTGCTGGCCGGTCGGCGTGCTGGCGGCCATTACCTGGCTGGCCATGGCCGCCCTCTTCCGCATCAGCTCGCTGGCCGCCCTGACCGCCGCCGTCCTGGCCGCCCCCTTCGCCATCGCCACCGACCAGCCGCATCCGCTGATCGGCCTGGCGATCTTCATGACCCTCCTGATCTTCATCCGCCACCGCGAGAACATCGCGCGCCTGCTCAAGGGCGAAGAACCGAAGATTGGCAAGAAGAAGCCGGTCGAGCCGACGTCCGCCGAGGCCCCGTGACCCCAGGCCGCCTCTCGGACATCCAGCGCCTGGCCTGGCTTCGCCTGGCGCGCACCGAGACGGTCGGCCCCGTCGCCTTCGACCATTTGCTGTCCCGCTACGGCACGCCGGAGCGGGCGCTTTCGGCCCTGCCCGACCTCTCCCGCAAGGGCGGGCGCGCCGTTCCCCTGGCCTTGCCGACGCGCGAGACGATCGAGCGCGAGCTGGAAGTCGGCGAAAAGCTGGGCGCGCGCCTGATCTGCGGGTGCGAGCCAGACTTCCCGCCGCGCCTCGCGGCCCTCGACCCGCCGCCGCCCGTGTTGTGGGCCTTGGGTCGCGCCGAGCTGCTGTCCGAGCCCTCGATCGCCATCGTCGGGGCGCGCATCGCCTCGGCCGCGGGGCAGCGCTTCGCGCGTCAGTTGGCGACGGACCTCGGAACGGCCGGCTACGTGATCGTTTCCGGCATGGCGCGCGGCATCGACGGGGCGGCGCATGAAGGCTCGCTGACCACCGGAACGGTCGCGGTGCTGGGCGGCGGCCTCGGCGACATCTATCCGCCCGAACACGACAAGCTGCACGCGCGCCTCGCCGCCGAGGGCTGCGTGGTTTCGGAGAGCGCGCCCGACCGCCGCGCCCAGGCCAAGGACTTCCCGCGCCGCAACCGGATCATTTCCGGCCTGTCGCAAGGCGTGGTCGTGGTCGAGGCCGAACTCAAGTCCGGCTCGCTGATCACCGCGCGTCTGGCCGCCGAACAGGGCCGGGACGTCTTCGCCGTGCCGGGCTCGCCGCTGGATCCGCGCTCGAAGGGGACCAACGACCTGATCCGCCAGGGCGCGATCCTGTGCGAGGGCGCCGAGGACGTCCTGCGGTCGCTGGCGGGCGAGGCCAGATTGCGGGAGCGCGACCGCCTCTACGACCCCGAGCCGCCGGCCGACATCGACCCCGACGCCCTGCGCGAGCGCGTCGCCGCCCTGCTCTCCCCGACGCCGGTTCCGCGCAACGACCTGATCCGCGCTGTCGCCGCCCCGACCTCGGCGGTCATGGCGGCGCTGGTTGAGCTGAGCCTCGCCGGTCGCGCTGAGTTCCTGGACGGGGGGCTGGTGGCGGGAGTCTAGCCTCCACGTCGCGCGCCCTTGGCGAACAGCAGGTCCGACCACCGCCAGTGGCCGCCGCCCAGGGCGAAGCGGGCCGCGCCGGGGCCGTCGTTCAACGAGATGAGCACCAGGCCCCGCATCGGTTCGGCCCGGCAGGCGGCCGGGGCGAAGGCGACCTCCATCATGATCATCTCCCGCAGGCCCGACAGGCCGTCGCCCTCCTCGCCGTCGGTGCGGACCCAGTCGCCGCTCCAGACCAGCGGCGCGCGACCGGCGTTCACCGTGGCGGCGTGGGCGCGCATCAGCGAGGCGCGGGCGCGGGGGTTCGGGCGCAGCCCCTCCTGCCGCAGCCGCACCAGGTCGCAGCCAGAGCCGCCGCCGCCGCCGCCGC
>JAYRLX010000481.1:0-2626 GCA_041905125.1 Caulobacter sp.
CGCCCTGCGCCGGACGCGAGGCTGTTCCCGGCGCGATCACCAAGGCTGATCAGCCCGTGCGCTTCTGGAGCGCCATGGGCGACCTGGCGCGGCTGGTCATGCGCTCGGGCGCGCCGGGCCTGCGCTGGCGGGTGACGGTCGCCCTGGTCCTGACGCTGACCGGCAAGGCGCTGGGCGTGCTGGCCCCCCTGATGCTGGGCAAGGCGGTCAACCAGCTGTCGGCCGGGCAGAGCGCGGCGGTCGCCGTGACCTGGGCCTTCGCCGGGCTGGCCCTGGGCTGGGCGTTCGTGCGGTTCGTCTCGGCCGCCGCGCCACAGGCCCGCGACACGATCTTCACGCCGGTCGCCCAGGCCGCCCAGAACCGGGCGGCGGTCGAGACCTTCGCCCACGCCCTGTCGCTGTCGATCGACTTCCACCAGTCCAAGCGGACCGGCTCGCTGTCGCGGGTGATCGATCGCGGCGCGCGGTCGATGGACTTCCTGCTGCGCAGCCTGGCCTTCAACCTGGCGCCCACGGGCGTTGAGCTGATCATGGCGGCCGTCGTGCTGGCGAAAGCCTATGACTGGCGGTTCGCGGCCATCGCTCTGGGCACCGTGGCCGTCTACGGCTACCTGACCTTCGCGATCTCGGACTGGCGCATCGGCCATCGCCGCGCCCTGAACGAGGCCGACGCCGAAGCCGCCGGCCGGGCGGTCGACGCCTTGCTGAACTACGAGACGGTCAAGTCGTTCGGCGCGGAGGCGCGGGCCGTGGCCGGCTACGGCGGCGCGCTGGATCGTTACGGCGAGGCGCAGATCAAGGCGACCAACTCGCTGAACATGCTGAACATGGTGCAGGCGGCGGTGATGAGCGTCGGCCTGGGCGGCATGGCGGTGCTGGCGGGCGCCGAGGCGGCCGCTGGGCGCATCGGCCCCGGCGACGTGACCGCGGCCATCCTGATCCTGATCAACCTCTACGCCCCGCTGAACATCCTGGGCTTCGCCTATCGCGAGATCCGCCAGTCGCTGATCGACATGGAGGCGATGATGGACCTGCGCCGCCAGACCGCCGACGTGGCCGACGCGCCGGACGCCATCGACCTGCCCCCCAGCGTGGACCGCAGGGGCGGGGCGGTGGCCTTCGAGAAGGTCTCCTTCCGCCATGGCGCGCGGTCCGAGGGCCTGGCGGACGTGTCCCTGAACATCGCGCCTGGGACGACAGTCGCCATCGTCGGCCCCTCGGGCGCGGGCAAGACCACCCTGGTGCGGCTGGCCCTGCGGATGATCGATCCGCAGGCGGGGCGGATCACGCTGGACGGCCACGATCTGCGCGCGCTGACCCAGGCCTCTCTGCGCCGCGCCGTGGCGCTGGTGCCCCAGGACGTCGCGCTGTTCAATGACACCCTGGCCGCCAACATCGCCTTCGCCCGCCCCGAGGCCACCGAGGCCGAGGTCTGGGCCGCCGCCGAGGCGGCCGAGCTCGGCGAATTCATCCGCAATCTGCCGGAGGGCATGGCCACCAAGGTCGGCGAGCGGGGCCTGAAGCTGTCCGGCGGCGAGCGTCAGCGGGTCGGCATCGCCCGGGCCCTGCTGGCCGGTCCGCGCGTACTGATCCTGGACGAGGCGACCAGCGCGCTGGACAGCCGCACCGAAGCGGCCATCCAGGCCACGCTGCGCAAGGCCAGGGCTGGCCGAACGACCCTGGTCGTCGCCCACCGCCTCTCGACCATCGCCGACGCCGACGAGATCGTTGTGCTGCGGCGGGGCAGGGTGGTCGAGCGCGGCCGCCACGAGGCCCTGCTCGAGGCCGGCGGCGAGTATGCGGCCCTGTGGCGTCGCCAGACCCGCGAGCGCGAGCCGGTTTAGGGCTTCGCCGTCTCGCCGACGGCCACTATATCGACGACGGTTTCGAGAGGAGTTCCGCCTTGCGCTATCTGCACACCATGGTCCGCGTTCGCGATCTGGACGCTTCGCTGCGGTTCTATTGCGAAGGGCTGGGCCTTCAGGAAATGTACCGGATGGAGAACGACAAGGGCCGATTTACCCTCGTGTTCCTGGCCGCGCCGGAAGACGTGGAGCTGGCCAAGGAGCGCAAGGCGCCGCTGGTCGAGCTGACCTATAACTGGGACGACGAAGAGTATCTGGGCGGTCGCAACTTCGGTCACCTGGCCTATCGGGTCGACGACATCTACGAGACCTGCCAGCGCCTGATGGACATGGGCGTAACGATCAACCGTCCGCCGCGCGACGGTCACATGGCGTTCGTGCGCTCGCCGGACGGCATCTCGGTCGAACTGCTGCAGGACGGCAGCCTGCCGCCGGCCGAGCCCTGGGCTTCGATGCCCAATACCGGCGCCTGGTAGGGTTCTCTAGACGAGCCGCGCGCGGGCCAGGTCTTCCAGCCGCCGGACCGGCGCGTCGGCGATGGCCTTCCAGATCACCCGCGCCAGCTCCACCCGATAGGCGGTCTTGTAGCCGGTGACGAACGGCGAGGGCGCCCCGCCGGGCGTTTCCGTGTTCAACGCGTCGGCCAGCGCCTGGCGCACCTTGCGCGCCTGGGCGTCGAACGCGCCCGGGCCGGGCCGGGAGATCAGTCGGTCGACCTCCAGGCCGGCGTGCACCGCCGTCGCCACAAGGGCGGGACGCGC
>JAYRLX010000047.1:0-14710 GCA_041905125.1 Caulobacter sp.
CGACACGATGATCAAGGACGGTCTGTGGGACGCCTTCCACGGCTACCACATGGGCCAGACGGCCGAGAACATCGCCTCGCGCTGGCAGATCACCCGCGAGGACCAGGACAAGTTCGCCGTCGCCAGCCAGAACAAGGCCGAGGCCGCCCAGAAGGCCGGCAAGTTCGATGACGAGATCGCGCCGGTCACGATCAAGGGCCGCAAGGGCGACACGGTCGTCGACAAGGACGAATACATCCGCCACGGCGTGACGCTTGAGAGCATCTCGGGCCTCAAGCCGGCCTTCACCAAGGACGGCTCGGTCACCGCCGCCAACGCCTCGGGCCTCAATGACGGCGCCGCCGCCCTGGTTCTGATGAGCGCCGATGAAGCCAAGGCGCGCGGTCTGAAGCCTCTGGCGCGCATCGCGTCCTGGGCCAACGCCGGCGTCGAGCCCGAGATCATGGGCACGGGGCCGATCCCCGCCAGCAAGAAGGCTTTGGAAAAGGCTGGCTGGTCGGTGTCCGACCTGGATCTGGTCGAGAGCAACGAAGCCTTCGCCGCCCAGTCGCTGTGCGTGGTCCGCGAGCTGGGCCTCGACCCGGCCAAGGTCAACGTCAACGGCGGCGCCATCGCGATCGGCCATCCGATCGGCGCGTCGGGCGCGCGGGTGCTCACCACCCTGCTGCACGAAATGAAGCGTTCGGGCGCCCAGAAGGGCCTCGCCACGCTGTGCATCGGCGGCGGCATGGGCGTGGCCATGTGCGTCGAGGCGGTCTGACCGCCTGAAAGTCACCGGGGACGCGCCTCCGACCTCACCGTCGGAGGCGTGGTGATGAAGAACCAAGAACAATAATCGGGAGAGAGAAATGACGAGAGTTGCGTTCGTAACGGGGGGGACCCGCGGTATCGGCCGGGCGATCTGCGAGCGGTTGATCGCCGACGGTCACAAGGTGGCGGCCGGCTATTCCGGCAACGAGGCGGCCGCCGAGGCCTGCGCCAAGGACCTGGGCGTGATGGTGGTGAAGGGCAATGTCGGCTCGTTCGACGACTGCCAGGCCGCCGTGAAGAAGGTCGAGGCCGAGCTTGGGCCGATCGACATCCTGGTCAACAACGCCGGCATCACCCGCGACGGCATGCTGCACAAGATGACCTACGACCAGTGGTCGGAAGTGATCCGCGTCAACATGGACTCGGCCTTCAACATGACCCGTCCCGTGATCGAAGGCATGCGCGACCGCAGCTGGGGCCGGATCATCAACATCAGCTCGATCAACGGCCAGAAGGGCCAGATGGGCCAGACCAACTATTCGGCGGCCAAGGCCGGCCTGATCGGCTTCACCAAGGCCCTGGCGCTCGAGAACGCCAAGAAGGGCGTCACGGTCAACGTGATCTGCCCCGGCTATATCGACACCGAGATGGTGGCCGCGGTGCCCGAGAACGTGCTGGCCGGCATCATCGCGGGCATCCCCGTCGGCCGCCTGGGCAGGGGTGAGGAGATCGCCGACATGGTCTCGTTCCTGGCCGGCGAGCGGGCCGGTTTCGTGACCGGCGCCACGCTCACGCTCAACGGCGGTCAGTACATGGCCTGATCGGCCGCTCCGTATGGACCGCATCCCCCGAACTCGGGCTTGACGGCTGCTGTGGCGTTTTGGCCTCATGCGCCCGTCTTCGGGGGAACGACGCTTTGCCGTCCAAGATTCGCCCCAGTCGGCGGGCAGTACGGATCGCATGAAATTCTGTAAGGCGGAGTTGGGCGTGAGCGGGGCGAAAGCGGCCCTGTCGATCCTCGCTCTGATGCTCATGGCGGGGGCGGCCGACGCTCAGCAGCTGCCGCATTCGCTGCGGGACGCCCTGCTGGGCCACAAGGGCGCGGCCGAGGCGCGGCGCGTGGCGGCCCCGCCGGTCGCGCGCTATGTCTCCGAGGCGGGCGGGACCTTCGTCTTCGACAAGGCCGCCCCACAGCCCCTGATCAAGTTCGACAACAGCACCGAGGTCTGGGTGCTGTCGCCCCAGCCCGCCTCGCGCGGCGACGTCATCTATCGCAACGATCTGGGCGAGCCGGTCCTGCGGGTCACCAAGCTGGGCGGCGTGATCCTGTTCACCGACGATGCGCCCATGGGCGCGGCCGTGGCGCTGTCGGGACGCGCGACCTCGATCCAGCCGCCGGCGGTCCTGTCGATCGCGGCCCTGTTCCAGCGCCTGGTGATCGCGGCCAATCGCGCCAGCCGGGCCGCCCAGCGCCAGATCGAGTTCGCCACGCTGGAAGACGCGCGACCCGAGACCTCCGTCCTGATCGCCGACTCCGCCATCGTGACGGCCGAAGCGTTCGAACAGGCGGCGCGCAAGGGCGACAGGTCGCTGCTCTCGAAGATCGGGCGCGTGCTGCTGACCGAAGGGCGAAAGCCCGGCGCTCAGTTGAAGGACGGCTCGCTGATCGTCACCTACGCCCCCGGCCAAGGCTTGGCGGGCCGCCCCTCGTCCAAGCGCATCATCAAGGTGATGGACCGTTAGGACCTAAGATCGCGCCGGCGTAACCATAAAGCCTTAGGTCGTGTTTACCCTCGGGCGATACCAGCGTTCTCCAATGCATGTCCGTGTGCGC
The DNA here is from genome assembly GCA_041905125.1 of Caulobacter sp. Classification (GTDB taxonomy): domain Bacteria; phylum Pseudomonadota; class Alphaproteobacteria; order Caulobacterales; family Caulobacteraceae; genus Caulobacter. The sequence continues at coordinate 2,585 of JAYRLX010000047.1, forward strand.
GTCCCGCCTGGCCGGCGGCGGCGTTCGCGCGGGCTATTCTCGTCTGCAAGGTCTGCCTGGTCGTCATGGAAAGCCCTGATCTCGTTCTGGCTCCCGAGCGCGGCCGCCTGAAGATGGCCGATATCGCCCGCATGGCGGGCGTATCGATCTCGACGGTGTCGCGGGCCCTGGCCGGCAATCCGCTGATCCCCAAGACCCTGCGGGACCAGATCGTCGAGATCGCCCAGACCCACGGCTATGTCGTCAACCAGTCGGCCCGCAGCCTGCGCCTGCGCAAGACCGACACCATCGGCGTCATCATTCCTTTGGCCCACGAAGCCGGGCAGATGATCTCCGATCCGTTCTTCCTGGAGATGGTTGGCCGCCTCGCCGACGAGATCACGCGCCGCGACTACCTGGTGCTCTTGAACAAGGTGATCACCACCGAGCCGGGCTGGCTGGACAGGATCATCCAGTCCCACCGCGCCGACGGCCTTCTGATCATCGGCCAAAGCACCCAGCATGAAGCGCTCAATAGCGTCGCCGACACCTATCGCCCGATGGTGGTCTGGGGCGCGCCGATGCCAGGACATCGCTACTGCCTGGCGGGCAGCGACAATCGCGAGGGCGGGCGCCTGGCCGTGTCGCATCTGATCGCGCGAGGGCGGCGGCGGATCGCCTTCCTGGGCGAGATCGACGCGCCCGAGGCGGCGCAGAGGTTCGAGGGTTACCGGAAGGGTCTCGAGGAGGCGGGCGTCGCCTTCGATCCGGCCCTGGTGATCCGGTCGCACTACACTCGCGGCGACGCTCAAAACGCCATGGAGGGCCTGTTGGCCTCGGGCGTCGCATTCGACGCCGTGTTCGCATTCTCCGACGTCCTGGCCCTGGCTGCGCTGACGACGCTGCAGCGGGCGGGCAAGAGCGTGCCCGGGGACGTGGCGGTGGTCGGGTTCGACGATATTCTGCTGGCTCAGCACAGCGCGCCGCCGCTCACCACGATCCGTCAGGACCTGGAGGCGGGCGCGCGGATCATGGTCGATCTGCTGTTCCGCCGCATGGAGGGCGTCGCGTCTCCATCGACCATCTCGCCGGTGGAGCTGGTGGTCCGCGAAAGCGCTTGAGCGGACGCGATCAGCAGGCGTCCACGCCGACCGACTTCAACTCTTTCAGGAAGCGCAACAGGCTCTGGTGCGAGCGGCGCAGGCTGTGCATGAACTCGGGTTTGGCGAACACTTCCTGCGGAACGATGAAGCCTTCGCGGCCGACGCGCTTGGCGACGCCGCGGTCCAGCATCTCGACGAACCGCCGGCGGACGGTCTCGTAGGGGAGGCCGAGCGAATCCGCGACCTGGCGCACCGTCAGCGGACGACGCTCATGATCTGGCGGCACGTCCTCGAGTTCGGAATAGACCGAGCCGCGCAGGTGCGAGGTGTTGCCAGCCCAAAGTGTCGTGAAGACAAGGCTATACAGAATGTCCGCTTGGTGGACTTCATTCGCGATCTCAACCCAGCGCAGCATGTAATCGGTGGCATAACGATGGACGGCGCGAACGTTCGCGAACTCTTCGGACATCTGTAAAGCAACTCCCCCTGCGTCAGCCTTTGGGCTGACTTGAAAAGGATTGCACGCCTACAATGCCAAGGCCATGCGACCAAGTTGCCCAGTTTGAGTATTGGGCGGAAGTGCTGCGGCGAAAGGTCGCGGTGGTCGCCCAGACCTAGGCGCGGGAGGGCGTCCAGTCCGGCGCGGCCATTTCAAAGCCCTCGAAACGGAAGCCCGGCGCGACGGTGCAGCCGACCAAGGTCCAGGCGCCCAGGCTGACGGCGGTCTGCCACCACGACGTCGGCACGACCACCTGAGGGCGGCAGCCCGCGCGCAGGTCTGGCCCCAGCACATAGGCCGTGGCGCCCTTGCCGTCGGGCGGCGACAGGCTGATCGAGATCGGCGCGCCCGCGTACCAGTGCCAGGTCTCGACCGCGTCGACCCGGTGCCAGACCGAGACCTGGTCGGCCTCGAGCAGGAAGTATATGCAGGTCGACTTCGCCCGGCCGTCCGGGCCCGGCTCGTCCTGGAAGGTCTGGCGGTACCAGCCGCCCTCCGGATGCGGCTGGAGATCCAGCATCCGGATGATCTCCTTGGCGTCCAGGTCGCCGGAAATAGCCTTCTCGATCACGCTCTCACTCATCCCTTGAAGCTGTCCTTGGCGGCGCGGATCTCGGCGAAGGCCTCGGCGGCCGTGGCCGCGTTGGGACGCAGCAGGGGCGCGCGCAGGAACGGATTGGTCGCCTTCTCGGCGGCGATGGTGGTGGGCACGGTCGGCTCGCCGCGCTCGCGAGCGGCGAACACGGCCTCGGCCCGCGCTGTCAGGGCCGGGGCGTCGTCGACCGACAGCGCAAAGCGGGCGTTCGAGGCGGTGTATTCGTGCGCGCAATAGACGGTGGTCTGATCGGGCAGGGCGGCCAACCGCGACAGCGACGTCCACATCTGCTCGGCGGTCCCTTCGAACAGGCGGCCGCAGCCCAGGGCGAACAGGGTGTCGCCGACGAAGGCGATCCCGTCGGCCGCGTCGTGATAGCTGATATGGCCCAGGGTGTGGCCGCCGGTGTCCAGCACGTCGAAGCGGGTCTCGCCCAGCATGATCGTATCGCCGTCCTTGAGCGCGCGATCCAGCGGCGCGACCCGCGTCACCTCCTCGGGGCCCGCGATCGTCGCGCCCGTCGCGGCCTTCAGCGTCGCGTTGCCGCCGGCGTGGTCCGGGTGCCAGTGGGTGTTGAGGATCAGGTCCAGCGTCCAGCCCAGCTCGCCCAGCTTCGCCAGGATCGCCTCGGCGTCGGGCGTGTCGATCGTCGCGACCTGGCCGCTGGCCTCGTCGCGAACGAGAAAGCCGTAGTTGTCGGACAGGCAGGGGAACTGGTGGACGGTGATCGGCATGGCGCAAGCTCTATCGCCACGACGCGGGCGCGAATACAAGGATGACCTCCAAGCTCGGGAGACTCAATGCGCCGCGACGTGCTCGATCTCAGGGCCTTCTACGCCGCCCCACTGGGGGGCGCGGCCCGGACCATGCTGACGCGAAAGGTCGAGGAAGCCTGGGGCGACACCCGGGGCCTGGACGTGCTCGGCCTCGGCTACGCCACGCCGTTCCTGGACGCGGCCCGCGCCAACGCCCGCCGCGTCGTGGCGGCCATGCCGGCCCAGCAGGGCGTCGAGGTCTGGCCGCACGGCGGCCGCAACCACGCCTGCCTCGTCGAGGAGACGGCGCTGCCGCTGCCCAACGCCCTGTTCGACCGCGTGCTGGCCGTCCACGCGCTGGAAGAGGCCGACGACCCGGCCGCCCTGCTGGCCGAGATCGGCCGGGTCATGGCGCCGACCGGCCGCCTGATCGTCGCGGTCTCGTCGCGCGACGGCGTCTGGGCCGGGGCCGAGGGCACGCCCTTCGGTCATGGGCGTCCCTATAGCCGCAGCCAGCTGGAGAGCCTGATCCGCGAGGCGGGGCTCGAGCCCGCCGGCTGGACCCGGGCGCTCTATGTGCCGCCGTTCGCCGCCATGTCGGGCTGGGCCGAGGGCTTCGAGCAGGTGGGCGCGCGCCTGTGGCCGCGCTTCGCCGGCGTGATCCTGATGGAAGCGATCAAGCAGACCTTCGCCGTGAAGCCCCAGGGGCGGAAGGCGCCGGCGCGCGTCTTCGCCCCGGGCGTGCTGCTGCCCAGTCCCGCCGGCCCGGCTCCGGTGCGTCACGGCAAGGGGCGCCCGGCGCCCGTTCATAAGGCGCCGAGCAAGCCTTGAGCGCGAACGGGCTTGGAGCCGGGCCTCCGGACGCCTAGCTTGGAGTCGCAATCCCCTGTTCGCTCGTTGGAGCCCGCCATGAAGATGATCGTCGCCGTGATTAAGCCGAGCCGCCTGGACGCGGTGCTCGAAGCGGTCACCGAGGCGGGGGCGTCCGGCCTGACGGTGACCGAGGTGCGCGGCTATGGCCGGCAGAAGGGCAAGACCGAGGTCTATCGCGGCGCCGAATACGAGGTGAAGCTGCTGCCCAAGGTGAAGCTGGAGATCGCCGTGCCGACCGACGTGCTCGAGCCGGTGATCGAGGCCCTGCAGCGCACCGCCAACACCGGCAAGATCGGCGACGGCAAGGTCTTCGTGATGGACCTGGAGCAGGCCCTGCGCATCCGCACCGGCGAGCGTGACGCCGCCGCCATCGCGGGATAACGTCCGAGCGTCTTTCGACACGACCTCGCCTTGAAGCGGAGCCATAGCTAGGCTCCGCGCGTTGTCCAGGTTCACGGCGTTCAGGGCGACATGGATTCTGCTTCTTCCGTTTTTGAGCCGGGCCAGACTTGCTGGCGCGTCGAGGCCGCCGACCGCGTGGCCTTGATGATCGACAACGACGAGACGTTCGACGCGCTCAAGCCGCTTCTGCTGTCGGCCAAGAAGTCGATCTGGATCCTGGCCTGGGTGTTCGATCCGCTGACGCGCCTCGATCCCGACCGCGTGCGCAAGAGCCGCGATCCGACCCAGGCTGACCGCATCGGCCTGATCCTGCGCCGGCAGGCGGCGCTGAACCCGGCGCTGGACGTGCGGGTGCTGACCTGGGACATGCCGTTTCCGATCGCGGCCTCGCAGCTGTTCGGACCGCATCGCGGCGCGGCCTTCTTCGCGGGTTCGCGGGTCAAGTACCGCCTCGACGCCACCCTGCCGGCCAGCGCCTGCCACCACCAGAAAGCGGTGATCATCGACGGCGTCACGGCGCTGGTCAGCGGCGGCGACATCGGCGTGGACCGGTGGGACGACTGCCGGCACCTGGACAACAATCCGCTGCGCCGTCTGCCCACGGGCCGCCACTATCCGCCGCGCCACGAGGTCTCGATGCTGGTCGACGGCCGCGCCGCCGAGGCAGTGGCCGACCTGTTCATCGATCGCTGGCGCGCTTCGGGCGGGGACGCGATCGAGCGCCCCGCGCGGCCCGCGGTCACCCCCTGGCCCGATTACCTGAGGCCCGATCTGCGACGCTTGCCCGTCGCGGTGGCCCGCACCTCCGCCGAATGGCGGGGGCGGCCTGAGATCACCGAGTGCCTGCTGCTGCACCTGGCGGCGATCAAGAGCGCGCGGCGGCTGATCTATCTCGAGAACCAGTACCTGACCTCGCCGATCATCGTCGAAGCGCTGGCCGAGCGCCTGTTCGAGCCGGACGGTCCGGAAGTCGTCACGGTCGGCCCGGCGCGCAGCCCCAGCTATTTCGACCAGATGACCATGGACAGCGCCCGGACGGCGGCGATCAACCGCCTGCGCGAGGTCGACATCCACAAGCGCTTCTCGGCCTTCTCGGCTCATACGCCGAATGGCGGGCCGATCATCGTCCATTCCAAGGTGACGATCATCGACGATCGGCTGCTGCGGATCGGTTCGGCCAACCTGAACAACCGCTCGATCGGCCTCGACAGCGAGTGCGACCTGGCCTTCGAGGCGCGCACCGATCTCGAGCGCGAGACGGTCAGGGCGTTCCTGGGGCGGCTGGTCGGCCACTTCATCGACCGCTCGGCGGCCGACGTGCTGGACGCCATGGAGCGCGAAGGCGGTCTGGCGGCGGCGATCAACGCGCTGGACGTCCACGGCGGCCCGCCGCGCCGCCTGAGACCCGCCCCGGTCCGCAAGCTGGGGCGCATCCAGAAGTTCATCGCCGACTGGAGCCTGGGCGACGCCATCGCGCCCGACGACGCCTGGCGGCCGTGGGGACGTCGCGCGCGCCTGAAGCGAGATCTGGCGCGGCTTACCGCTCCGCCGCCGGCGCCGCCGGAGCGTCTGCAGCCGTGATCTCCAGCTCGACCACCAGCGGCAGGTGGTCGGAGGCCATCCGCGCGCGGGCGTCATAGGGCGAGCTGACGCCCCGCGTCTCGAGGCCCTTGGTCAGGAAGACGTGGTCGATGCGCATGAACGGGAAGCTGGACGGGAAGGTCGCCGTGGCGGGCCTGGGCCAAGCCGGCGACGGCGCCTGGGCGTCGCGCAGGGCGGTCCGCAGCATTCGATAGGTCGCCGAATAGGGCGTGGCGTTGAAGTCGCCCAGCACCACGCCTGGCGCGACCCAGGCGTCGTCGCCCATCCAGTCGGGACCCAGCAGGGCGGCGGCCTGACGCTTCTGCTCCTGGGGCACCAGGCCCAGATGGGTGTTGATGATCTGCACCTTGGTTCCGCCGACCTCGACCTCGACCCACAGCGCGCCGCGCGGCTCCAGGCCCGGCAGGCGGCGATAGAGCGGCAGGCCCTTGGCCTTGATCCGGCGCTCGGGCAGGGCGGTCAGGATGGCGTCGCCATAGAGCTCCTCCTCCACGGCCATGGCCGGGTGGAAGTGGAAGCTCATCTTCAGCAGTTCCGCCAGGCGATGGGCCTGGTCGACGCCGCGCGTGCGGGCGCGGCGCACGTCCAGCTCCTGCAGGGCTACGACGTCAGGCTTCTCGGCGGCGATCACCTCGGCCACACGCTCCACGTCGAGCTTGCGGTCGGCGCCCACGCAGCGGTGGACGTTGTACGTCATGAGACGAAGGGTCTTCATCCGCCGAAGAGATCGCCCGAGCCCGGCGAAGGTTCCCGTATCGCGGGTCCGCCATTTCGGCTGAGCATGAAGAGACAGCTTTCCGAGCGCCAGTTTTCGATCGCCTTGGTCGGGTCGATCGGCCGCGCCGCGCCCTGGCCGGCGAAGGCCGCGCAGGCGTCGACCCGCAGGTTAAGGTCCTCGGTCAGGGCCATGAAGTCGGCGAGGGTGCACAGGTGGATGTTCGGCGTCGACCACCAGGGCAGGGGCAGGGCCTTGGTCTCGGGCATGCGCCCGCGGCTCAGCAGCGACCAGCGCACCCGCCAGTGGCCGAAGTTCGGGAACGAGACGATGGCCCGCTCGGCGATCCGCAACAGCTCGTCCAGCACATGGCGCGGATTGCGCGTCGCCTGCAAGGTCTGGGACAGCACCGCGTAGTCGAAGCTGCGGTCGGGGAAATGGTCGAGATCCTGGTCGGCGTCACCCTGCACCACCGACAGCCCGCGCGCCATGCAGGCCGCGACGCCGCTGGCGCTCAGCTCCAGCCCGCGGCCGTCGATCTGCTTCTCGTGCGCCAGAAGGTCCAGCAGCGCGCCTTCGCCGCAGCCGACGTCCAGCACGCGCGAGCCGGGGCGCACCAGGCGCAGGATCTCGCGGAAGTCCTCGCGGATGATCGTCACGCCAGCCCCCGATCACGTTCGGCCGAACTGATGAACCCGGCCAGGGCCGCGTCCATCACCGGCTCGTCCAGCAGGAAGGCGTCGTGGCCCTTGTCGCTTTCGATCTCGACAAAGGCGGCCTTGGCGCCGGCGGCGGTCAGGGCGCGGACCAGGTGGCGGCTCTCGGCGGTCGGATAAAGCCAGTCGCTGGTGAAGCTGAGCACGCAGAACCGGACGTTTCGCGCCGCCGTGAAGGCCTTGGCCAGCACTCCGCCATGGGCGGCGGCGATGTCGAAATAGTCGGTGGCCCGCGTGATGTAGAGATAGCTGTTGGCGTCGAAGCGGTCGACGAAGCTGGCCCCCTGGTGGCGCAGGTAGCTCTCGACCTGGAAGTCGGCGTCGAAGCCCCAGGACAGGCCGTCGCGCTTCAGCTCGCGGCCGAACTTTCGCTGCAGGGCCGGTTCCGACAGATAGGTGATGTGGGCGGCCATCCGCGCGACGGCCAGGCCCTTGCTGGGCTGGACGCCGTGCTCGGCATAGGCGCCGCCGCGCCAGTCCGGGTCGGCCATGATCGCCTGGCGTCCCACCTCGTGGAAGGCGATGTTCTGGGCCGAGTGGCGCGAGGCCGAGGCCAGGACCACGACGCTGAACACCCGCTCGGGATAGTCGACCGCCCACTGCTGGGCCTGCATGCCGCCCATCGATCCGCCGATCACGGCGAACAGGGTCTCGACGCCCAGCGCCTTCACCAGCATGGCCTGGGCGCGCACCATGTCGGCGATGGTGATGACCGGGAACGTCAGGCCGTAGGCCTTGCCGGTGGCCGGATTGATCGAGGCGGGGCCGGTCGAGCCCATGCAGCCGCCGATCACGTTCGAGCAGATGATGAAGTGCTTGTTCGGGTCCAGCGGCTTGCCGGGCCCGATCATCCGCAGCCACCAGCCGGGCTTGCCCGTCGTCGGATGCGGCGAGGCCACGAACTGGTCGCCGGTCAGGGCGTGGCAGATCAGGATGGCGTTGGACCTGTCGGCGTTCAGCTGGCCGTAGGTCTGGTAGCCGATTTCCAGGCCTTCCAGCACCGCGCCGGAGTCGAGCCGCAGGGGCTCGTTGGCGGGAGACCGCCAGGTTCCCCCGCCAGCAGGCGGGGCGGCGGGCGTGATCGGATCGAGCGCAGCCATGCCCGCCTTGGAGCGCTTGACGAAGAAGGTGTCAACCGCCCGCTTCCTGCCAGGCCAAGGTGCGGCTATGGAGGACGCCATGGACCGACTGATCCTGATGCGCCACGGCAAGGCCGAGCGGCACGCCCAAAGCGGCGGCGACTTCGAGCGCGCGCTGGTCGAGAGCGGCCGCGCCGACGCCGCCGTCATGGGCCGTATCCTGGCCGAGGCGGGCGTCGCGCCCGCCCTGCTGCTGGTCTCCTCGGCGCGGCGCACGCGCGAAACCGCCGAGCAGGTGCTGAGCGCCCATGACCAGAAGGCCCGGGTCGAGCAACTGCGCGACCTCTATCACGCCGAACCGGAAGACATCCTGCAGGCGCTGGAGGATCACGGCGACGGCGCCGGGACGGTGATGGTGGTCGGCCACAATCCCGGCCTGCACGAACTGGCGCTGCGGCTGGCCGTCCAGGGCCAAGCGTCGCCGATCCAGACCAACAAGCTTCGGGGACGTTTCCCGACGTCCACGGTCGTCGTCTTCGCCTGGAACGGACAGGGCGCGCCGGTGCTGGAGCATCTTTTCTACGCCCATGAGAACGGCGGAGCCGGCGGCGAATGACCCTGATCTACAAGATCCTGTCGCGCGCCGAGTGGGCGGCCGCCCAGGCTGCTGGCCGTTTCGAGGGCTCTGCCATCGACCTCGCCGACGGCTTCATCCACCTCTCCGCCGCCGACCAGGCTCAGGAGACCGCCGCTAAGTGGTTCAAGGATCAGGCCGATCTCGTCCTGCTGGGCGTCGAGGCCGAGGGGCTTGGCGAGGCCCTGAAGTGGGAAGCCTCGCGCGGCGGGGCCTTGTTCCCGCACCTCTACCGGCCGCTGCTGACCAGCGAGGTGGTCAGCCAGCGTGATCTTGTTCTGGACGCCGACGGCGTGCCGCAACTGGGCGTTCTTTCCGCATGAGCCTTCACGATGTCGCCGCCCGCGTTTTGCACGCCTTCGATCCCGAGGACGCGCACGGCCTGGCCATCAAGGGACTGAAGCTGGGGCTTGGACCGCGCGACGCCGGTCCAGACGATCCGATTCTGGCCGTGCAGCTGGCGGGCCTGTCGCTGCCCAACTGCATCGGCCTGGCGGCCGGCTTCGACAAGAACGCCGAGGTTCCCGACGCCATGCTGGCCGCCGGCTTCGGCTTCGTCGAGGCGGGCACCGTGACGCCGCTGGCCCAGGCCGGCAATCCGCGCCCGCGCCTGTTCCGCCTGACCGAGGACCAGGCGGTGATCAACCGGATGGGCTTCAACAATGGCGGCCTCGAGCCGTTCGCCGCGCGCCTGTCCGCTCGCAAGGGTCGTGGCGGCGTGGTCGGCGCGAACATCGGCGCCAACAAGGACGCGACCGACCGCATCCAGGACTATGTCACCGGCCTGACGCGCCTGTGGGGCCTGTCGGACTATTTCACCGCCAACATCTCCTCGCCCAACACGCCCGGCCTGCGCGCGCTGCAGACCAAGGCGGCGCTGGAAGAGCTGCTGGGCCGCCTGGCCGAGACGCGGGCGGGCCTGAAGGCCCAGTCCGGCCAGGACTATCCGATCTTCCTGAAGGTCGCGCCGGATCTCGAGGATGGCGAAGTCGAGGCGATCGTCGAGACCGTCGTCGGCGCGAAGCTCGACGCGATCATCGTCAGCAACACCACCATCGCCCGTCCCGACACCCTGAAGTCGCCGCTGGCCGGCGAGAGCGGCGGCCTGTCCGGCGCACCCCTGCTTGCGCCCTCGACCGAGGTTCTGAAGCGTTTCCACGCCGCCGCGACGGGCCGCGTGGCCCTGATTGGGGCCGGCGGCGTCGCCAGCGGCGCCGACGCCTACGCCAAGATCCGCGCCGGCGCCCAGGCCGTGCAGCTCTATTCGGCGCTGGTCTATGGCGGCCCCGGCCTGGTCGTGCGGATCAAGCGCGAGCTGGCCGCGCGCCTGCGGGCCGACGGCTTCGCGGCCGTGCAAGACGCGGTCGGCGCCGCATGACGCGCGATCGGGCCCTGACGCTGCTGCGCCGTTTCGGGCCCTTGGCGCTGATCGTTATCCTGTTCGTCGCGGCCTTCGCCAGCGGCCTGGCCGATCACATCTCGCTGGAGGAGCTGCGCGCCCGAGGCTCGGCGCTGCAGGCCTTCGCCCACGAGAAGCCGCTGCTCTGCGCGGGGATCTATCTGGCGATCTACATCAGCTCGGTGGCGATCTCGCTGCCGGGGGCGCTGATCCTGTCGCTGACCGGCGGCTTCCTGTTCGGCCCGATCGGCGGCGGCTTCGCGGCCGTGACCGGCGCCACGGGTGGCTCGACCATCACCTATTTCGTGTTCCGCACCGCCTTTGGCGACATGCTGCGCAAGAAGCCGACGGCGTTCCTGGCCAAGGTCGAGGCGGGGTTCAAGGGCGACGCCTTCAACTATCTGCTGACCCTTCGCCTGATCCCCGCGTTTCCACTGCTGGTGGTCAATGTGGCCGCTGGCGTGATGAACATCCGGGCGCGAACCTTCATCCTGGCCTCGCTCCTGGGCATGATCCCGAGCTCGTTCGTCTATGCGGGCATCGGCGCGGGCCTGGGCCACATCTTCGCCAAGGGCGGGCCGGTGACGCTGGAGACCCTGTTCTCGCCGCGCATCTATCTGCCGATCATCGGCATGGGCGTGCTGGCCTTTCTGCCGCCGTTGTGGCGCCATTGGCGCAAAGGGCGCGAGGCCGCGCCGATGAACGAGAAGTAGCCGCCCCGGATGGTCGAAACGGTTTCGCCGTCGGAGACTGAGACCGCCCCGCCCCGGAAGCGTTTTCCGTGGCCCGGCGGCCTGTCGGCGCGCCTGCTGCTGTTCACGGCGGTGGTGGTCGCGTTCGGCGGCCTGCTGATCCTGCCGCCGGCCCTGGCGTCCTACGAGGAGCAGTGGCTGCTGGACCGCGTGCGGGCTGGCGAACTGGCCTCGACCATCGCCGAGTCCGATCCCGAGCTGCGGGTCAGCGACGCCGTCGCCAACCAGATGTTCGACCAGGCCGGCGCGGTGACCGTGGCCGTGCAGGTCGACGGCGCCCGCCGCCTGGTCCTGCCGCCCAAGCAGCCGTTCGAGACGACGCCCTATCTGGTCGACCTGCGCCGCCAGAACCCCGGCTCATGGCTGGCCGCGCCGTTCTTCACCCTGACCAGCCCCAAGGGCAGCATGGTCCGCGTGATGGCCGAGCCGCGCTACCGCAAGGCCGAGTTCGTCGAAGTCGTGCTGCCCGACGCGCCGCTGAAGGCCAAGCTGGTCGGTCAGCTGTGGCAGCTGGCCGGCGTCACCCTGTTCGTCGCCAGCCTGGCCGGCCTTCTCGTCTACGCCTTCCTGAACATCTTCCTGGTCCGGCCGATGCAGCGCATCACCCGGGCGATGGAAGCCTTCCGGGGCGATCCCGACGATCCCGCCGCGCGGCTCGTTCCCTCCAACCGCCGCGACGAGATCGGCCGCGCCGAGCTGGAGCTCGACCGGATGCAGTCCGACCTGCTGGCCGCGCTGGCGTCCAAGGCGCGCCTGGCCGCGCTGGGCGAGGCCGTGGCCAAGATCAATCACGACCTGCGCAACATGCTGACCAGCGCCCAGATGGCCTCGGACCGCCTGGCCGCCCTCGGCGATCCGAAGGTGGCCCAGGCCCTGCCGCGCCTGGAGCGCGCCCTGGACCGGGCCATCACCCTGGCCTCCGACGTCATGGCCTACGGCAAGTCCAAGGAGCCGGCGCCGGTGGTGCGGCCGACGCCGATGCGGCCGGCGCTGGTCATGGCCGCCGAGGACGCGGGCCTGACC
>JAYRLX010000482.1:0-2608 GCA_041905125.1 Caulobacter sp.
CGGCCACGGCCACGAAGCACAGCGGCGTGGCCTGGGCGAGCTCCAGCATGCGGGCGAGCGCGGGATTGATCCCTTCGGTCGGGACGCCGAGCAGAAACTGGGCGGCTTGCTTCAGGGGGCGAAGCGGGTGGGGCGACATGGTTGAACCTCATCACAATCGTCCGCGTGTCGGAGACGTCGGACGCCCCGTCTTGCGCCCGGCTCGCCTAAAGGCTCCATGCGAAAGGGACGCGACCGCCTAAGCGCGGCGTAAAGGTTGAGACATGATCTGGATTCCCATCACCGTCGGCGCGGCCGCCTTGCAGGTGGCGCGCAACGCCGCGCAGCGCTCGATCATGGGCGGGGCGGGGCCCTGGGGCGCGACCCTGGTGCGGTTCCTGTTCGGCCTGCCGTTCGCCACGGTCTTCGCGGCGGTCGGCTGGCTGCTGACGTCGGGCGCGAGCGCCCATCCGACGACGGCCTTCTGGCTGGCCTGTTTCGCCGGCGCCGGCCTGCAGATCGCGGCGACGGCGGCGCTGCTGACGGCCATGCACCGCTCGACCTTCGCCCTGGGCACGGCCATGCAGCAGAGCGGCCTGCCGTTCGCCCTGATCTGGGGCGCGCTGTTCTTCGGCGACCACGTGGGGCCGGTCACCTGGGCGGGGGGGCTGATCGCCAGCGTCGGCCTCGCCGCTCTGACCTGGCCGCGTGGCGAGGTGGTGATGTTGAAAGGCGCCGCGCTGGCCGGCCTAGGCTCCGGCGCGATGTTCGCGCTGAGCGCCAATTGCTTCCGTCAAGCGAGCCTGGCGTTCGAACCGGCGCATCCCGCCGTATCGGCCTTCGTGACGGTGATGGTGGTGCAGGCGATCCAGACGGTCGGCCTGACGACCTATCTGGCTTGGCGCAGTCCGGAGTCCCTCAGGGCGGTCATCGCCGCCTGGCGGCAGTCGTTGGGGGCGGGTTTCTGCGGCGCGGCGGCCTCGGGCCTGTGGTTCACCGCCATGGCGCTGTCGCCGGTGGGGCCGGTGAGGGCGGTCGGCGTGGTCGAGATGCCGATCGCCGCGATCGCCGGACGTCGTCTGTTCAAGGAACGTCTGACCCCGCTGCAACTGCTGGCCGGAGCGGTGACGGCGGTCGGGGTCGTGATGGCGGCCGTGGGCTAGATTTCGCCACGATCGGGTGCTTGGGCGACTTGACCGGAAAACCCGTCAAACACGCGCCGAATAGACCTTGAAATCAACGCTTTCGCAGGGCAAACGGGCTGTCGTCGATGCGTTTTGGCGATCAGGACGATTGCGCGGCCAGGCGGCGGCGCTTCCGCCCGGTGTTCAGGGCGCGCCGACCGGGTCGAAGTCCCCAAGTTGCGGGAATCATGTTGTCCTCGCATTGATTTGAAGTAGGAGCCGTTTTCCTTCGTCGCCTCTTCTGCCGGATGTCCGGACGGAACGGGTTCCGCTTCTCCGACCTGCCTCTGCTACTACCTCGATCTGACAGTCGCCAACGCCCCTCATACCCCTCAGTCAGGGCTTTCAATGTTCTCTTCCCTCTTCGGCGTGATCTCGAACGACATCGCCATCGACCTCGGAACGGCCAACACCCTCATCTATATGAAGGGCAAAGGGATCGTCCTGAACGAGCCGTCGGTGGTGGCGCTGCGTAACGTCGGCGGCCGCAAGATCGTCCACGCCGTGGGCATCGAGGCCAAGCAGATGCTGGGCCGCACCCCGGGCCACATGGAAGCCATCCGCCCGATGCGCGACGGCGTGATCGCCGACTTCGAAGTCGCCGAGGAGATGATCAAGTACTTCATCCGCAAGGTTCACAACCGCAAGGGCTTCGTGAACCCGAAGGTGATCGTGTGCGTGCCGTCGGGCGCCACCGCCGTGGAACGTCGCGCCATCAACGACAGCTGCCTGAACGCCTCGGCGCGCCGGGTCGGCCTGATCGACGAGCCGATGGCCGCCGCGATCGGCGCCGGCCTGCCGATCCACGAGCCGACCGGCTCGATGGTCGTCGACATCGGCGGCGGCACCACGGAAGTCGCCGTGCTGTCGCTGTCGGGCATCGTCTATTCGCGCTCGGTCCGCGTCGGCGGCGACAAGATGGACGAGGCGATCATCAGCTACATGCGTCGCCACCATAACCTGCTGATCGGTGAAACCACCGCCGAGCGCATCAAGAAGGAAATCGGCACCGCCCGCGCGCCGGCCGACGGCGAGGGGCTGTCGATCGACGTCAAGGGTCGCGACCTGATGCAGGGCGTGCCGCGCGAAGTCCGCATCAGCGAGAAGCAGGCCGCCGACGCCCTGGCCGAACCGGTCGGTCAGATCGTCGAGGCCGTGAAGGTCGCCCTGGAAGCCACCCCGCCGGAACTGGCCTCGGACATCGCCGACAAGGGCATCATGCTGACCGGCGGCGGCGCGCTGCTGCGCGGCCTGGACGCCGAGATCCGCGACCACACCGGCCTGCCGGTCACCGTGGCCGACGACCCCCTGTCGTGCGTGGCCCTGGGCTGCGGCAAGGTGCTGGAGCATCCGAAGTGGATGAAGGGCGTCCTGGAATCCACCCTGGCCTAACCTCCTCTAGCGGCGCCGGGGGGCGCCAGGAGAACAGTACGTGCCCTTTCGCG
>JAYRLX010000048.1:0-14666 GCA_041905125.1 Caulobacter sp.
AAGCGCGCGGGCGTCTCCAAGCAGACGGTCTACAACCACTATGGCTCCAAGGCCGAGCTGATGCGGGCCCTGATGCAGCGCCGGGTGGAGCGCGTGACCGCGCCGCTGCGCGACCAGGACGCCGTCGACAATCCGACCGCGACGCTGGAAGCCTACGCCCGCTCGCTGTTGGAGACGGTGATCACCAACAAGAGCTACTCGATGATGCGGGTGGTGATGATGGGGGCGGGCGAGATGCCCGACGTCGCCCAGGAAGTCTACGAAGCCGGCCCCCTCAGCGCGCGCCGCCAGCTGGCGGCGTTCCTGAAGACCGAAACGGAACTGGGCCGGATGAAGGTCGAGGACTGCGACCAGGCGGCGGAGTTCTTCTCCGGCATGATCATGGGCCAGAGCCAGATGCGCGCCCTGCTGCGCCTGCCGTCCGACAAGACGCCGGAAGAGTTCGGCCGCTTCGCGCGGGAAGCGGCCGAACGGTTCATGCGGGCCTACGCGCTGTAGGCCCCAGAAAACCCGAAGGGGCTGGGCTTACGCCTCGTCCTGGTCGGGCATGCCCATCATGTGGAAGCCGGCGTCGACGTGGACGACTTCGCCCGTGGTCGACTTGCCGAGGTCCGAGGCCAGCCACAGGGCGCAGCCGGCGACGCCTTCCATCGAGGTGTCTTCCTTCATCGCCGAGAAGGCGCGGCCCTGGGCGATCATGCTGCGGCCGCCCGAAATGCCGGCCAGGGCCAGGGTGCGCATGGCGCCGGCCGAGATGGCGTTGGCGCGGATGCCCTTGGGGCCCAGGTCGCGAGCGATGTAGCGGGTCGACGCTTCCAGCGCCGCCTTGGCCACGCCCATGGTGTTGTAGTTCGGGATGGTCCGCTCAGACCCCAGATAGGTCATGGTGATCAGCGAGCCGCCGTTCGGCATCAGCTTGGAGGCGCGCTTGGCGACGTCCACGAAGCTGAAGGCCGAGATGTTCATGGCCATCAGGAAGCCCTCGCGGGTCGTGTTGTCCACGAACGAGCCCTTCAGCTCGTTCTTGTTGGCGAAGGCCACCGAGTGGACGACGAAGTCCAGGGTCCCGAATTCCTTCTCGATCGTCGCGAAGGCCGCGTCCATCGAGGCGTCGTCGGTGACGTCGGCCGGGATCATCGTCTTGACGCCGATGCTCTCGGCCAGCGGCCGCACGCGGCGCTCCAGTTCCTCGCCCTGGTAGGTGAAGGCCATTTCGGCGCCCTGGGCGGCCAGTTGGCTGGCGATGCCCCAGGCGATCGAGTTGTGGTTGGCCACGCCCATGACGAGGCCCTTCTTGCCCCGCATCAGCTCACCCTTGGGGAACGCGTAATCGTCGGCCATGTGTCGGGCCCTCTATGGCAAATCGTTGTGCGCTGGTTAGCAGGCGGGAGGGCCGCGCGGAACCCTTCAGCGTTTGGCCATGCCTTCGAGGGCGGCCTCAAGCGACCGGGCGAAGGCGGTCGGATCAAAGACGCTTGACGTCCGCGCGGCCGTCCGGACACGGTCTTTCAGCGCCTTGAGCGCGGCCGGGTCTCCGGCCAGGGCCAGGGCCTTGGCGACATAGTCGGCCGGCGTCCGCGCGATCAGCTCGGGCAGCTGCAGCGCCGTCAGCAGGCTGGCGCCGACCCGGCTGGCGAAGCCTTCGCCCGGCAGCGTCAGCAGCGGAACGCCCATGCGCAGCGCGTCGCTGGCGGTGGTGTGCGCCCCATAGTGCCAGGTGTCGAGCATCAGGTCCGCCAAGCCGTGGCGGGCCAGATGTTGGTCATGCGGCGCGGGCGCGGCGAAGACCAGGCGTTCGGGCGCGATCCCGGCCTTGGCGGCGTGGGCGCGCAGATTGTCGGCCGCCCCTGGCGCCCCGGCGTAGAGCCACAGCACGCTGTCCGGCGCGGCCTTCAGGATCGCGGTCCAGGTCTCGAAAACCTCTGGCGTGATCTTGGCCGGGTTGTTGAAGCAGCCGAAGACGAAGCCGCGCTCGGGCAGCCCGGCCTCGGCGCGGCTCGGCGGCGGCGGAACAGGTCCCAGGACGTCGTTCGGCTGATAGAGCGGCAGGCGGACCACCGCTTCCGACCAGTCCTTCTCCGCGCCCGGCGGGATGGTCACGGCGTCGGCGAGAACGAAATCCGCATGCCCTCCCAGCGTACCCGGATAGCCCAGCCAGCTGACCCGAACCGGCGCGGGGCGGTGGGCCAGGATCCCCGGCCGACCGTCCTGAGTGTAGCCCTTCAGGTCGACGGCGATGTCGACGCCAAGCTCTCGGCACTGGGCGGCGATGGCCGCGTCCGACAGAGCGCGGGCCTCGATCCAGTGCTCGCAGGCGGCCTTCAGGCGCTCGCGCATCGGACCTGGAATCTCCGGGCCGTACGACACGGCGAAGATCTCGAACGTCGCGCGATCGTGCGCCTCCAGCACCCCGGCCAGCAGACGGGCGGTGGCGTGCTCATGCAGGTCGGCCGAGAGGTAGGCCACGCGCAGGCGCTCGCCCGCGGGCCTGGGCGGCCAGGCCGGCGCCGGAACCTCCGGCGGCGCGGCCAGGGTCGCGCAGCGCCGGTGCAGGACCGGAATGTCGAAGATCGCCAGGGCCGCGAAGGGCGCAATGCCCAGTCGGCCCAGCTTCAGGTCTGCCTTGACCAGCATGTCCAGCGCCGCGTCCTCGTCCCAGTCGCAGATCTGGCGGCGCGCCCACATCAGGTCGCCGGCCAGGCGCGGATGCAGAGGGTCGATCTCCATCACCGCCTCGAGGTCCCGCGCCGCCCGGGCCGGACGATTCAGCAGCAGCAGCAAGGCCGCGCGGCTGGCCCGCGGCTTGGCGTCTTGGGGCAGGGCCTGGACAAGGCGATCGAGCGCCGCCAGCGCCTCCTCGAACCCGCCCAGCCGTTGCAGGGATGCGGCCAGGGCGCTGAGCACCGGGGGATTGTCGGGATCGACCGCGAGGGCGGCGCGGGCGGCGGCCACCGCCTCGACGTCACGTCCCAGGCTGCTCAGAACCAAGGTCTTGGCCGAGAGCAGGCCGGGTCGCCGGGGATCGAGGGCCAGACCGGCGTCGAGCGCCGCCAGCGCCGCCTCCGGCTGGTTCAGCCCCAGGCGCGAGACGCCCAGGATGTGCCAGGCCTCGACGGTCGACGCTTCGGCGATCAGCTGCTCACACAGCGCGGCGGCCTGCGCCAACTGGCCGGCGCGGTAGAGGTCGAAGGCCTGGCGGGCGGTCGCCAAGCGCCCCGTCAGTCGACGCGGCTGAAGATCAGCGTGCCGTTGGTGCCGCCAAAGCCGAAGCTGTTGGACATCACCGTCGTCAGCGGCTTGTCGACGCGCTGACGCAGGATCGGCAGGTCGGCGAACTCGGGGTCCAGCTCCTCGATGTGGGCGCTCTCGGCGGCGAAGCCGTTGTCGAGCATCAGGATCGAGTAGATGGCCTCCTGCGCGCCGGCCGCGCCCAGGCTGTGGCCGGTCAGGGACTTGGTCGACGAGATCATCGGGGCCTTGTCGCCGAAGACCTCGCGCACCGCGCCCATCTCCTTGCTGTCGCCGACCGGCGTCGAGGTGCCGTGCGGGTTCAGATAGTCGATCGTGCGGTCGCCGGCCTCGGCCATGGCCAGGCGCATGCAGCGCGCCGCGCCCTCGCCCGACGGGGCGACCATGTCGTAGCCATCGGAATTGGCGGCGTAGCCGACCAGCTCCCCGTAGATCTTGGCGCCGCGGGCCTTGGCGCGCTCGTACTCTTCCAGCACCACGATGCCGGCGCCGCCGGCGATCACGAAGCCGTCGCGGTTCTTGTCATAGGCGCGGCTGGCCACGGCCGGACGGTCGTTGAAGTTGCTGCTCATGGCGCCCATGGCGTCGAACAGGTTCGACAGGGTCCAGTCCAGCTCCTCGCAGCCGCCGGCGAAGATCACGTCCTGCTTGCCCAGCTGGATCTGCTCGGCGGCCGCGCCGATGCAATGGGCGCTGGTCGCGCAGGCCGAGCTGATCGAATAGTTGATCCCGCGGATCTTGAACCAGGTCGACAGCACCGCCGACGGACCCGAGCTCATGGCCTTGGGCACGGCGAACGGGCCGATCCGCTTGGGACCCTTCTCGCGGGTCGTGGCCGCGGCCTCGACGATGACGCGGGTCGAGGGACCGCCCGAGCCGACGATCAGGCCGGTGCGCTCGTGGCTGATCTCCGCTTCGGAAAGACCCGAGTCGGCGATCGCCTGCTCCATGGCGATGTGGGCGTAGGCCGTGCCGGGCGCGAGGAAACGCGCCGCGCGGCGGTCGACCAGCGGCTCCCAGTCGATCTGGGGCGCGGCATGGACCTGGCAGCGGAAGCCGAGCTCGGCATACTCCGGCGCGGCGATCACGCCCGACTTGGCCTCGCGCAGGGAGGCCAGCACCTCTTGGGCGTTGTTGCCGATGGACGAGACAATCCCCAGTCCGGTGACGACGACGCGACGCATTCTGTAAATCCTCTTCTCCCCCTCCGATCCGTCAGGGGCCGGTTCTTTCGCTAGACGACCGGTCTTTTAAACCAACGGATCAAGCCATTTGTTCAGGCGTGAACAACCCGACCTTCAGGTCCTTGGTCTCGTAGATGACCTTACCGTCGGCCTCCAGAACGCCTTCGCCGATACCCATGACGAGCTTGCGCATGATGACGCGCTTCAGGTCGATCTTGTAGACCACTTTCTTGACGTCCGGAGTCACCTGGCCGGTGAACTTGACCTCGCCCACGCCCAGGGCGCGGCCACGGCCGGGCGCGCCCGACCAGCCCAGGAAGAAGCCGACCAGCTGCCACATGGCGTCCAGGCCCAGGCACCCCGGCATGACCGGGTCGCCGATGAAGTGGCAGCCGAAGAACCAGAGGTCGGGGTTGATGTCGAATTCGGCTTCGACATAGCCCTTGCCGTACTTGCCGCCTTCCGACTCGATGCGGACGATCCGGTCGAACATCAGCATCGGCGGGGCCGGCAGCTGGGCGTTGCCGGGGCCGAAAAGTTCGCCGCGGCCGCAGGCCAGAAGTTCTTCGTAGGTGTAGGCGTTCTTCTGCATGGGGGACGCCCTAGCACGACGCCGGGCCGGGCCTCAATGTTTCCCTGTCGAAACAGATCGTGATCGGGTCAGTCCTTATGGCACTGCACCGCCGGATCGGCGCCCCAGATGTCGCCCTCCCGCGCCCAGCCCGAGACCCCGTCGGCGCGCAGCCGGCACCAGCCCTTCTCGCACTTATCCAGCCCCGCGACGCCGCGGGCCTTCAGATAGGCGGTGACCTTGGCGCCCGCCTTGGGCGATTTCAGCAGCGGCAGGTTGGTCGGCTGGACGCGCATGGCCGAGCGGCGGCCGTCGACCGTGCGCTTGTGCACCCAGGCGAGACCTCCTTCAGGGTCGCAGATCCGCCGCCACTCGCGGGTCTCGGCGATGATCTGAACGGGCAGGCCCTTGGCGCGATAGATCCACAGCAGCTGGTGGGCCTCGTCGGGACCCTTGCGCGCGTTCACCTCGGCGTATTTCAGCGAGACGTAGCGCGGCACCTCCAGGCCCGAGGGGGTCACCCTGGGCCCCTCGGCCGCCGCCGGACCGGCCGCCACGATCGCGAATCCCAGGAAAAGTCCCGTGAAACGCATCCGGGGCAAACCTTGTTCTGTTTTCGACGGCATGTTGCTTGGCCCTTTCGGGCCCCTTTGCTACAGCTTTCAAACGCCCGTCAGTGAGAGCTTTTCAGTCCGACCATGGCCGCCCGCAAGCTCAAAGTCGTCGTCACCCGCAAACTCCCCGATCCGGTGGAGACGCGGATGTGCGAACTGTTCGACACCGAACTCAACGTCAACGACACGCCGATGACGGCGGATGAGCTCGTCGACGCGATGAGCCGCGCCGACGTCCTGGTGCCGACCATCACCGACCGCATCGACTCGCGCCTTCTGTCGCGATCCGGCGATCGGCTCAAGCTGATCGCCAATTTCGGGGCCGGCGTCGACAATATCGACGTCGCGACGGCCAATGCGCGCGGCATCATCGTCACCAACACGCCGGGCGTCCTGACCGAGGACACCGCCGACCTGACCATGACCCTGATCATGGCCGCCTCGCGCCGGATCGTCGAAGGCGCCGAGGTGGTCAAGGCCGGCGGCTTCCACGGCTGGTCGCCGACCTGGATGCTGGGCCGCCGCCTGTGGGGCAAGCGCCTGGGCATCATCGGCATGGGCCGCATCGGCCAGGCCGTCGCCCGCCGCGCCAAGGCCTTCGGCATGCAGGTGCATTACCACAACCGCAAGCCCGTCAGCCCGCGCATCGCCGAGGAGCTGGGCTGCACCTACTGGGAAAGCCTCGACCAGATGCTGGCCCGGATGGACTTCATCTCGGTCAACTGCCCGCACACGCCGGCGACCTATCACCTGCTCTCGGCGCGTCGACTGAAGCTGCTGCGGCCGCACGCCGTGGTGGTCAACACCGCGCGGGGCGAGGTGATCGACGAGGGCGCGTTGGCCAACATGCTGGCCAAGGGCGAGATCGCCGGCGCCGGCCTCGACGTCTATGAGCACGAGCCGGCCATCAATCCCAAGCTCTTGAAGCTGCCCAATGTCGTGCTGCTGCCCCACATGGGCTCGGCCACGGTCGAGGGCCGCATCGACATGGGCGAGAAGGTCATCGTCAACGTGAAGACCTTCATGGACGGCCACCGGCCGCCGGACCGCGTCATCCCGGCGATGCTGTAGGGTCGGCTACCCCGCCAGCGGATATTCCCGCTCGAGCCGGTAAACCGACCCGCCGCTGGTCTGCCAGCTGGAATAGAGCCCGAACCGGTCGACGGGGAAGCTCGGCGACTTCAGGAGATTGTGCGCCTGGATCCAGGCGCCGACCTCGGGAACGGCCGGCTTCTTCAGATAGGCCAGGGTGACGTGCGGCGTGTAGATCCGCGTCTCGGGCTTGAGCTCGGCCGCGCGGGCGGCGCTTTCGTTGGCCTTCTGCAGGCGACGCAACGGGGCGCTGTCCTCGACCCCCGCCCAGACGGCGTGGATATCCGCGCCCTCGCCGAAATGACCGACGCCGGCCAGGGTGAGGTCGAACGCCGGGGCGTCGATCTGCATCAGCGCCTCGTCCAGATCATCGGCCACGTTCTCGGCCACGTCGCCGATGAAGCGCAGCGTGATGTGGAACGCTTCCAGCGGCCGCCAGCGCGCGCCCTCGATCCCGTGCTGGCGCGAGAGCAGGCCCTCGCCGATTTCCGGCGGGACGGCGACGGCGGTGAAGAGGCGGATCATAAGGGCAAAATGCTCAAGGGCACGGATTGGGGTGGCGGGCGTGGATGGCGTTGACGGCGTCCTCCAGGTCGTCGGTCCAGGCCAGGTCGAAGGCGTCGATATTGGTCTTCAGCTGGTCCATCGAGGTCGCGCCGATGATCGTGGCGGTCACGAACGGCCGCGCGTCGCAGAACTTCAGGGCCAGCTGGGCTGGGTGGACGCCGTTGGCCTCGGCCAGCGCCACATAGGCGTGGAAGGCCTCCTGCGAGCCGGGGCCCTCGTAGCGCTGCATCCGGTTGTAGAGCGCCTTGCGCGAACCGGCCGGCAGGGCGCCGTCCAGGTACTTGCCGGTCAGCTGGCCCTGGGCCAGCGGCGAATAGGCCAGAAGGCCCACCTGCTCGCGCATGGCGATCTCGGCCAGGCCGTATTCGAAGGTGCGGTTGGCCAGATGGTAGGCGTTCTGGATCGAGGCGATCCTGGGCAGGCCCTTCGCCTCGCTCTCGGCCAGGAAGCGCATGACGCCCCACGGGAACTCGTTCGAGACGCCGACGTGGCGGATCGAGCCCTTCTTCACATGGGCGTCGAGCGCCTCGAGGATGTCGCCGAAGCTCTCGAAATCCTGGTCGTAGTCCTTGAAGGTCTGGCCGCCGAACACCCGCACCCGGCGGTCGGGCCAGTGCAGCTGGTAGAGGTCGAGATAGTCGGTCTTCAGCGGGCGCAGCGAGCCCTCGACGGCCTCGTCGATCTGGGCCCTGGTCTGGCGAGTCGTCGCCCCGTCCTTGCGCATCCAGGAGAGACCGCCGAACGCCGCGCCCTGGCCGGCGACCTTCGAGGCCAGCACGACCTCGTGGCGCTTGCCGGTCTTCTGGAACCACGAGCCGATATATTCCTCGGTGCGGCCCTGGGTCTCCGGATTGGGCGGGCTGGCGTACATCTCGGCCGTGTCCCAGAAGGTCACGCCCCGACCCAGGGCGTAGTCCATCTGCTCGTGAGCCTCGGCCTCGGTATTCTGCGAGCCCCAGGTCATGGTGCCCAGGCAGCAGCGCGAGACCGTCACGTCAGTCCGACCCAGCTTGGCGTACTCCATCGGCGCGTCCCTCGTTATTATCTTCGCGTTTGTTCTTAAGGGGTGCGACGTCGGCTTGGGAAGCGTCGCTGGGGACCCGGGCGCGTACCATGTATACTTTTCGCACGGGGATTGCGCCGGGCGCGAGGACACCCGATATTTGGGAAGCGTCCACCGTGGACGCCTAGCTCAAGGGCTTAATTCGATGAACGACTTCAACCGCGGCTACGCGCGCTCGATCCCGGCGGATCGCGCCGACATGTCGGTTGACGCCGGCCTGCGTAGTTTCATGCTCGGCGTCTACAACAAGGTGGCGCTGGGTCTCCTGCTGTCGGGCGCTCTGGCCTTCCTGACCAGCGCGACGCCGCTGGCCAACCTTCTGTACCAGGTTGGGCCGGGCGGGCGTTTCGCCGGCTTCACCCTGCTGGGCATGGTCGTGGCCTTCGCCCCGCTCGTGATGATGCTGGTGTCCATGTTCGCCATGCGCAACCCGACGGCGCGCTCGTCGGGCATTTTTTACTGGGCGATGGTCGCCTCGATCGGCGCCGGCCTGGGCGTTTGGCTGCTGATCTACACCGGCGCCTCGGTGGCCGCGACCTTCTTCGTGACCGCCGCCGCCTTCGGCGGGCTCAGCCTGGTCGGCTACACGACCAAGAAGGACCTGACCGGCTTCGGCAGCTTCCTGATCATGGGCCTGATCGGCATCATGCTCGCCTCGCTGGTCCAGATGTTCCTGCATCTGCCCGGCCTGTCGTTCGTGATCAACATCCTGGGCGTGTTCATCTTCGCGGGCCTGATCGCCTACGACACTCAGCGCCTGAAGATGACCTATTACGCCCTGGGCGGCGACCAGCAGTCGATGGCCGTGGCGACCAACTACGGCGCGCTGAGCCTCTATCTGAACTTCGTCAACCTGTTCCAATTCCTGCTCAGCATCATGGGCGACCGCCGCTAACCCGGCGTTCGAAACGGACCAGACGAGCCCCGGCGGGACTCCCCCGGGGCGTCGACCGTAGCGCGAGCCGGCGCAGCGTGGCCTCGATCTAGACCGCCGGGGCTTTTTCTTTGGCGGGACCCGCCCCACATTGTCGTCGATGGAGACGACCATGATCCAGGCCCTCGCCTTCACAGCCGCCTTGGCGGCCGCCGGTCTCGCCCGCGCCGAGACCATGCTTCCGGCCTATCCGCCGACGGCCAGGACGCCCAACCTCGCCGCGCCGCTGAACCTGAAGCCGGTCGGACCCATAGAACTGCGCTACGCCCAGGCCCCGGCGCCGCTGCCGCGGGGCGTCGCCCGGACGGCGATCGAGCGCCGCGAGGGCGCGATCTCTGGCGGGGTGGGCGTGTTGTGCGGCATCCAGCCCAGCGCCGACACCAGCGGCGTCGGCGCGGCGCGAGGCTATGACAACGAAGGCCGCTTCGTCGGGGCCAAGCTGGGCTTCTCGTTTTAGTCGACGACCGAGAACTTGCCCTTCTCGAACACCCGCAGCACCTGCGCCAGCTCGTGGCCGCGCTTGAGGATCTGGCCGCCCTGGCCGAACACCGCCCAGGCGCCCTGCTTGCGGGCCAGGGCCGGATGCTTCTCGACCCGATAGAGCGGCGCCTCGGCCGCGTGGCGGAAGATCGAAAACACGGCGCGGTCCGAGAGCCCGGCGATGCCGTAGTCGCGCCACTCGCCGGCGGCGACCATGCGGCCATAGAGGCGCATCAGCTGGTCGAGCTCTCGCCGCTCGAAAAAGACGACGCCGCCAACCGGCGCGGGCTGGGAATCCAGGGCCATGAGGCGAATCTAGTCCGAATCCGGCCGATTGGAACAGCGTCGTGTCAGATGGGACACGGCGAGCGGAAATGACATGCGATGGACACGACCCGCCCTGAAAGGACCTTATTTCGGTCCATCGCCCGCCTGTTTGCGGGTCGATAAGGTCAGTGTCGGCTGATCGGAGACCCTGTGGTCAGGATCCTGAACAGCCCCCCCAGCCCCCAGATCGCGGGCCGGTCGGCCGACAGACTTGAAATATCCCCCTCCCCCAATGAGCCCGCGCGGATCCCCCTCCCGCGCGGGCTTTTTGCGTTCGCCATGTCGTGTAACAGGCCGGAGACCGCCGCCGCACGACGGCCACACCCCGTCCCCAAAGCACCTTGGTTTGGTCCAGCGCTCGCCCGTTTGGCGGTCGATAAGAAGAGCGTCGACGAAGACGGACCGGGGTCCTGTCCAGCCCCCCAGCCCCTCCGGCCCGCAAGTCTTCGACGACGCTTAAAGGACCCGCGCGGCCGTTCCCCTCCGCCGCGCGGGTTTTCCTTTGTCCGGAAAGCGCCAATGTCGGAAAGGCGCGGAGCGCCAGGCTCAGCGCTCGGCGGCGGGGGCCTGCAGCACGCCCAGGATGCGGCCGCCCTTGGCGCCCTGCACCATCACCACGGTCACGAGGTCGCCGTCGGCGGCCTGGGGCAGGCGGTAGAGCTTGGGCTTGCCCGCCCACGGACCCAGGCGCACCAGCTCGCGCACGACATTACGATGCACCAGGGTCTGGCCCTTGTTGTCGCCGCGCTTGACGGCGATGTCCTGCTCGCGCGGGTCGTAGCGCACCAGCCAGACCTCGCCGCCGCCACGCGGAGCGGGGCCCGAGCCGATGGCGACGCGGGTCTTGCCGACGAACTCCATGTCCGGCGGATTGGCCGGGGCCTTGGCCGCCGTCTTCACCAGGTCTTCGATCGCCTCGGCCTTGGTTCCCGAGGCCTGGACCCGGCCGCTGACCACCATCTGGGGCGTCGGCACGTCGCGCAGGGCGAATTTCTTGGCGTAGGCGCGCTGGCGCTCGGCGAAGTCGGGCTTGGCGAAGGTGTCCTTCCAGCCAAGATAGTCCCAGTAGTCCACCGAATAGGTCAGGGCCAGGACGCCCTCGCGCTGGGACAACTCCGCGGCCAGCTGGTTGGCCTTGCCGCAGGACGAGCAGCCCTGGGCGGTGAACAGCTCGACCACGACGGGCGGCTTTCCCGCCCACGCGGCCGACCCCCAAGCCAGGGACGACGCGACGCCGGACAGGGCCAGGCAGAACAGGGAGAGGGCGGCCTTACGCATTGCGGGTCACTTAAGCCAAGAACGCCCAGGATATCCGTTCACGAGGCCGTGAATAGCGGCGGTCCATGGGGAGAAACGGTGGAGACATCGTTTTCACGCGCCCCAAAACGACGATGTCGAAGCCTAGGGCTCCGAAACGAAAACGGCCGGCCCCGCGAGGAGCCGGCCGTCTCGTTGAAAGCCTCGCGGCTCTCGCTTAGTCCGCGCGCGCCAGGTTGCGCAGCACGTAGTTCAGCACGCCGCCGTTCTTGAAGTATTCAAGCTCGGTCGGGGTGTCGATGCGGCAGCGGACCGGGAAGCGGGCGATGCGGCCGTCGGTCGGGCGGTACAGCTCGACGATCAGCTGCTTGCGCGGCGCCAGATCCGTCAGACCACGGATCGAGACGATTTCCTCGCCGGTCAGTTCCAGCTTCTGCCAGCCGTCCTGGACGAACTGCAGCGGCAGCACGCCCATGCCGACCAGGTTCGAGCGGTGGATGCGCTCGAAGCTTTCGCAGATCACCGCGCGGACGCCCAGCAGCTTGGTGCCCTTGGCGGCCCAGTCACGCGACGAGCCGGTGCCGTATTCCTTGCCGCCGAAGACGACCGCCGGACGACCTTCTTCCTGGTACTTCATGGCCGCGTCGTAGATCGACATCACTTCGCCGGTCGGGAAGTGCTTGGTCACGCCGCCTTCGATGTCCGGGGTGATGCGGTTGCGGATCCGGATGTTGGCGAACGTGCCGCGCATCATCACCTGGTGGTTGCCGCGGCGGGCGCCGTAGCCGTTGAAGTCCACCGGCTGGACGCCGTGGTCGATCAGGAACTTGCCGGCCGGGCTGGAGGCCTTGATCGAACCGGCCGGGCTGATGTGGTCGGTGGTGATCGAGTCGCCGAACACGGCCAGGATCCGGGCTTCCACGATGTCGGTCACCGGGGTCGGCGTCATCGACATGTTGGGGAAGTAGGGCGGGTTCTGGACGTAGGTCGAGTCGGCTTCCCAGGCGTAGGTCTGGCCGCCGGTCACCTTGATGCCCTGCCAGTTCTTGTCGCCCTTGAAGACGTCGCCGTAGCGGCTGGCGAACATCTTCTCGTTGATCGCCTTGCGCTGCAGGGCGGCGATGTCCTCGTTCGAGGGCCAGATGTCCTTCAGGTAGACGTCGTTGCCCTTCTTGTCCTGGCCGATCGGCTGGGTGGCCAGGTCGATCTTCAGGCTGCCGGCCAGGGCGTAGGCCACCACCAGCGGCGGCGAGGCCAGGTAGTTGGCGCGGACGTCCGGGTTCACGCGGCCTTCGAAGTTACGGTTGCCCGAGAGCACGCTACAGGCGACCAGGTCGTTGTCGTTGATCGTCTTGCTGATGGCTTCCGGCAGCGGGCCGGAGTTGCCGATGCAGGTGGTGCAGCCGTAGCCGACCAGGTTGAAGCCCAGGGCGTCCAGCGACTTGGTCAGGCCGGCCTTGGCCAGGTAGTCGGTGACGACTTGCGAGCCGGGGGCCAGCGAGGTCTTCACCCACGGCTTGACCTTCAGGCCCTTGGCGACCGCGTTCTTGGCCAGCAGGCCGGCGGCGATCAGCACCGAGGGGTTGGAGGTGTTGGTGCACGAGGTGATGGCCGCGATGACCACGTCGCCGTGACCGACGTCGAAGTTCTCACCCTCGACCGGGGCGCGCAGCTCGGGGCTCTCGGCCTTGCCGAACTCGCCCGCCAGCGACTCGGCGAACTTGGCGGCCGCGTCGGCCAGCAGGACCCGGTCCTGCGGGCGCTTCGGACCGGCCAGCGAGGGCTGGACCGACGACAGGTCGAGTTCGAGCGTGTCGGTGAAGGTCGGCTCGGCGACGCCGGGCTCCCACCACAGGCCCTGCTCCTTGGCGTAGGCTTCGACCAGGGCGACGCGTTCCGGCGTGCGGCCGGTGCCCTTCAGATAGGCGATGGTCGAGGCCGAGATCGGGAAGAAGCCGCAGGTGGCGCCGTATTCCGGAGCCATGTTGGCGATCGTCGCCTGGTCTTCCAGGGTCAGGTTGGCCAGAGCGTCGCCGAAGAATTCGACGAACTTGCCGACCACGCCCTTCTTGCGGAGCATCTGGGTGACGGTCAGCACCAGGTCGGTGGCCGTCGCGCCTTCCGGCAGGGCGCCGGTCAGCTTGAAGCCGATGACTTCCGGGATCAGCATCGGGATCGGCTGGCCCAGCATCGCGGCCTCGGCCTCGATGCCGCCCACGCCCCAGCCCAGGACGGCCAGGCCGTTGACCATGGTCGTGTGGCTGTCGGTGCCGACGACGGTGTCGGGATAGGCGACTTCGGCGCCGTCGACGGTGTTGGTCCACACCGTCTGGGCCAGGTACTCAAGGTTCACCTGGTGGCAGATGCCGGTGCCGGGCGGAACGACGCGGAAGTTGTTGAAGGCCGACGAGCCCCAGCGCAGGAAGCGGTAGCGCTCGATGTTGCGCTCGTACTCGCGCTTGACGTTGGCGTCATAGGCCTTGGCGTCGCCGAAGTTGTCGACCATCACCGAGTGGTCGATGACCAGGTCGACCGGGTTCAGCGGGTTGATCTTGGCCGGATCGGCGCCCAGGGCGACCATGGCGTCGCGCATGGCGGCCAGGTCGACGACGGCCGGAACGCCGGTGAAGTCCTGCATCAGCACGCGCGCCGGGCGGAAGCTGATTTCGTGCTCGACCGAGCCCTTGTTCTGCAGCCAGGCGGCGACGGCCTTCAGGTCGTCCTCGGCGACCGAGACGCCGTCTTCGTTGCGCAGCAGGTTCTCGAGAAGCACCTTCATCGAGACCGGCAGCGAAGAAGTTCCGGCAAGACCGGCTTCCTCGGCGGCGCGAAGGCTGTAATAGACGTAGGTCTTGCCGCCGACGTTAAGCTCGCGACGGGCTTTCAGGCTGTCCACAGACGCCATATTCAAGGATCCTTCTCTGTCCACGGCCGCCCGAAAACCACTCCCGGGATCACGCGCTGATCGGAAGGGACACACAGGTTCCACCTCCGCGCCGCGTACCACCCAAACCGACTGGAGGGGGACGACCGCGCGCTTCTTAGCGCTGCGTTGGCTCAACGTCCATGTCGCGCGCGGGGTCTTGGCGTGTTGAGAGTTGTTCTCATAAAGGATTTGGCGATTACCAGGGGCGAGCGCCGCCTGTTCTCGAACCTCGACTTGACGCTGTCCGCCGGCGAGGCCGCCGTCCTGGTGGGACGAAATGGCGCAGGCAAGACCAGCCTGCTGCGCGCGGTCGCCGGCCTGTTGCGTCCGGCCGAGGGAATCATCGCCATCGAAGGCGACGCCGGGCCGATGGACGCCGACGCGGCGCGGGCCGAGCAGCTG
>JAYRLX010000483.1:0-2588 GCA_041905125.1 Caulobacter sp.
CGGCGCACACCCAGGGCGGCGAGGCTGTCGACCGTCATGTCCGGTCCCCACAGCAGGACGTTCACGGGCTTGGGCGACACCGCCTCGACGACGGCCCTGATCTCCTCCGGATCGGTCACAGCCGGCGCGTAGAGGCAATCGGCGCCGGCCGCGGCGTAAGCCTTCAGACGCTCCAGGATCTGGCCCAGATCGCGCGCGCCGCGCAGATAACCCTCGGCGCGTCCGACGAGGATCACATCCTCCCCGGAGGCGTCGATGGTCCGCCGCGCCGCCTTGAGGCGCTCCACCGCCGTCGGCAGGTCGTAGAGGGCCGAGCCCGACCAATCCTCGATGGAAAGACCCGCGACGCCAGCCTCGATGGCCAGGGTCACGTTCTCGGCGATCCCTTCCGGGCTGTCCGAAAAGCCATTCTCGAAGTCGGCGTTCACCGGCAGGTCCGTCGCGGCGCACAGCATACGGAGATGGGCGATGACCTCATCACGGGTGATCTGACCGTCGTCCTTGCCCATGGACCAGGCCGCGCCGGCGCTGGTTGAGGCTAGAGCCTTGAAACCCAGCTTTTCGAGCCGACGAGCGCTTCCAGCATCCCAGGGATTGGGCAGGGCGAAGCAGCCCTCGGCGTGCAAGGCGCGAAACGCGGCGCGACGGGCGGCGAACGGGTTGGACATGGCGAGACCTCCAGACTTTCCGTCGACACCTAGCGGCCTTCGACGTCATCCGCTGTCAGCAGCCGGCTCCACGGACGCTCACCGCGCAAGGGCTGCGCCCAGACGATCCGCCAGCCGTCGGCGCGATGATAGAGCTCCGCCGCCCCGCCAAGGGCGAAATCTTCGGCCGTCAGCAGGACGGTGTCGGCGCAGAGCGGCGGAATGCGCTCCGGAGCCGCGGCCCGGATCACCACCACGTCGCTATTCACGCACAGGCCGGAGAGGGTCTCGGCGTCGGGCGTCTTGCGGCTCCAGGCCAGCGACAGTCGCACCGGCGCGCCCAAGCCCGGCGCGCAGACTCGCTTGTCGCAGGCGTAGAGACTCCAGGTCGCCGGAGTGAGGCCACGTCGGCGGGCCCACAGCTCCGCCCCGAACCGCTTGGCGTCCGTCCGCAAGAGCACGGCGGCGTCGCCCGAGCGCACGGCGGCGGTGGCTCCGTCCGCGGCGATCCAGGCGTCGGGCGGCGCGGGTCTGGGCCAGAGCGCCACGGCCAGCGCCATCGGCGCGCCGATCCAACGCAGTCGGCCCTTCCACAAGCACAGGAGCATCAGCCCCAGGAAGGCGATCACCAGCACCTGCGGCGGCGCGCTGGCGACGATCTGCTGTGCGCCATGGGCGTCGGCGAAGCCATTGGCGATCGCGGTCATCGCATCGACGCCCCAGCCGGCCACCGCCAGGAACGGCGCGCCTAAGCCGAACGGCTCAAGAAGTGTCCCGATCGCCAGGAACGGCATGATCACGAACGAGGACAGCGGCGCGACCGCTAGATTGGCTGGCAGGCCCCAGACGGCGACCCGGTTGAAGTGCTGCATGGCGAACGGCGCTGTGGCGAGACCCGCCACCAGGCTGGCGGCGACGCTGGCGGCCAGCCACGTGATCCCCGCCTGCGGCCAGCGGATCCACCAGGGCGTGGAGATCTCCTTGACCGGACGCGGCCAGCCTTCGGCCAGGGCGACCAGGGCCGCAGTGGCGGCGAACGACATCTGGAAGCCCGGCTCGCCCGCCGTCTCCGGCTTCAGGGCCAGGATCAGAAGGGCCGCCACCGCTAGGCCGTGCAGGGTGATGGCGCGCCGATCGAACAGGATGGCCAGGAAGGCGACGCTGGCCGTGATCGCCGCGCGCTCGGCGGGCGGCGGCGCGCCGGAGATCACCAGATAGCCAAGCACGGCGACGAGCCCCGCGACGGCGGCGATCTTCTTGCCCGGCGCGCGGAGCGCCAGCCACGGCCAGGCGGCGACGCCGAGCCGCACGGCGCCGAACACGAAGCCCCCCACGATGGCCATGTGTAGCCCAGAGATCGACAGGATGTGCGCCAGGCCCGAGGCGCGCATGGCGTCGGTCTGCGCCTGGGAGATCCAAGCCTCGTGGCCGGTCACCATGGCCGCGCCGATCCCGCCGCTGGTCGGTCCCATCCGCGCCAGGATCCGCTGCGCGAGGCTCCATCGAAAGGCGTTGATCGCCATGACGACGCGCAGCCGAAGCGGCGGCGGGTCGAGACGCGCTGGCTCAAGCTCGCCGATCGTGAAGCCGACGCCGCCGATCGAGTCGAACCAGGCGTCGCGGGCGAAATCATATGAGCCTGGCGCGGCCGGCGGCGGCGGCTGCCCCAGCATCGCCTTAATATGGATCGCGGCGCCCGGCGCGGGCGCCTCATTCTCGCCGATCGTCACGCGGATGCGCGTAGGCGTTCGCTCCGGCGGCAGGCCCGAAATCGACACCGGCGCGATCAGCAAGCGAGGCCCACCCGCGCCCGGGCTGACGACATCGACGACGAAACCGTCCACGCGACGGACGACGCGCTCACCGGCCATGATCGGCGCGGCGACACGGTCGCTCCGCACCTTGGCGGCCAGGGCGCCCGCCGCCCCGAACGCGGCAAGG
>JAYRLX010000484.1:0-2586 GCA_041905125.1 Caulobacter sp.
TGCTGCACGCCGCCCTGGCCCAGGCCGTGCGCCAGGAGGTCGATCGCGGGGCCCTGACCCACGTCGGAGAGGGCGAGGACGGCCCCGCGCCGGGCCTGTTCTGCGTGGCCATGGGCAAGCACGGCGCGTTCGAGCTGAACTATTCCAGCGACATCGACTTCTCGATCTTCTACGCGCCCGAGAAGCTGCCGGTGACCGAGGGGCACGAGCCGCAGGCCGTGGCGGTGCGGATCGCCAACCACCTGGGACGCATCCTGCAGGAGCGGACCGGCGACGGTTATGTGTTCCGCATCGACCTGCGCCTGCGGCCCGACCCGTCCTCGACCCCGCCGGCCATGCCCGTCGACGCGGCCATGGAGTACTACGAGAGCGTCGGCCAGAACTGGGAGCGGGCGGCGCACATCAAGGCCCGGATCGCGGCCGGCGACCTGGCCGAGGGACGGGCCTTCCTGGAGGGGCTGCAGCCGTTCATCTGGCGGCGGAACCTGGACTTCGCGGCCATCGCCGACATTCACTCGATCAAGCGCCAGATCCACACCTACAAGGTCGACGACCGCCTGACCGCCAAGGGCGCGGACCTGAAGCTGGGGCGGGGCGGGATCCGCGAGATCGAGTTCTTCGTCCAGACCCAGCAGCTGATCCTGGGCGGCCGCCAGCCCGACCTGCGCGGTCCCCGCACCCTGGACGCCCTGAAGGCGCTCTCCGAGGCGGGCCACGTGACGCCCGAGGACGCGGCCTGGCTGACGGAGGCCTACAAGGACCTGCGGGCGCTGGAGCACCGCGCCCAGATGATCGCCGACGACCAGACCCACAAGCTCCCGGACTCCGACACCGACCGCAAGCGCGTGGCGGCGCTGTGGGGCGAGGGCAATCTGCGCAGCTTCGACGCCAATGTCGGCAAGATCCTGAAGGGCGTGAACCTGCGCTACGGCCGCCTGTTCGCGGGCGAGGAGGAGCTGTCCTCGCGCTTCGGCAGCCTGGTCTTCACCGGCGTCGAGGACGATCCCGAGACCCTGGCGACCCTGAAGCGCATGGGCTTCTCCAGCCCCGAGCGCGTGGCCGCCACCATTCGCGGCTGGCACCACGGCCACATCGCCGCCACCCGCACCGAGCGCGGGCGCGAGCTGTTCACGCGCCTGGCGCCGCGCCTTTTGGACGCCGCCAACGCCACCGGCGCGCCGGACCAGGCCTTCAACCGCTTCGCCGACTTCTTCGGGCGGCTGAGCTCGGGCGTGCAGATCCAGTCGTTGTTCCTGGCCCAGCCGCGCCTGTTCGAGCTGATCGTCGAGGTCATGGCCTTCGCCCCGCGCCTGGCCACGACCATGGCCAAGCGGCCGACCGCGCTGGACGCCCTGCTGGACCCCAGCTTCTTCGGCCCCATCGAGACGCCGGCGGTCGCGCCCTGGGACCCGGAGGATTTCGAGGGCGCGATGGACGCGGCCCGGCGCCTGTTCCGCGACCAGAGCTTCCGGATCGGGGTGCGGGTGATGAGCGGCACGGCCGACGCCCGCGACATTGGCCGGGCCTTCGCGGAGCTCGCTGACCTGATCATCGGGGGGCTCGCCCCGGCCGCCTTGGCCGAGGTCGAGCGCATAGGCGGCGCCTTCCCGGGACAGGTGGCCGTCGTGGCCCTGGGCAAGGCCGGCTCGCGCGAGATGACCGCCAAGTCGGACCTCGACCTGATGACGCTCTACGCCGCCGACGACCCGCGCGGCATGTCGGCGGTCAAGGAGTGGAGCGCCGACGTCTTCTACGCCCGCTTCACCCAGCGCCTGACCTCGGCCCTGTCGGCACCGACGGGGGAGGGGACGCTGTACGAGGTCGACTTGAAGCTGCGGCCCTCGGGGACCAAGGGCCCGGTGGCGGTCAGCTTCGCGGCTTTTGAGGACTATTACGAGCGCGAGGCCGAGACCTGGGAGCTCTTGGCCCTGACCCGCGCGCGCGTGGTGTGGGCCAGCTCGGACGCGTTCCGGGAACGGGCGGAGGGCGCGATCGCGGCGGCGCTGCGCCGGGCGCGGGACCCGAAGAAGACCGCCGCCGACGTCGTCGAGATGCGCCAGCTGATGGAGCGCGAGCGGCCGGGCAAGGGCGACTGGGACCTGAAGCTCGATCCCGGCGGCCTCGTGGACATCGAGTTCGCCGCCCAGTTCCTGCAACTGGCCCACGCCGCGGCGGGCGGTCCCCTGCGCCAGAACACCGGCGAGGCCCTGGCGGCCCTGCGCGAGGCGGGGCTGGCGGATGAGGGAGCGCTCTCGCGCCTCGAGGCGGCCTGGCGGCTGGAGCAGGACCTCTCGCAGTTGATCAAGGTGGCGCTGGAGGATGGCGGCGATCCGGAAGCCGAGCCCAAGGCGTTCAAGGCGCTGATGGCCAAGGCCGGCGGCGTCGCCCAGTTCAAGTCGCTGAAACCGAAGCTGGCCAAGGCCAAGGCCGAGGCGCGGGCGGCCTATGAGGCGGTGGTGAAGGGGTAGGGTCACGCCCCCTCCGTCACGTCGCCTATCGGCGCCGCGCCACCTCCCCCGCAAGCGGGGCAGGAGGGAACCGCTTCCTCCTCACCCGTGATAACGGGGGAGGTGGCGTGATGCGGAT
>JAYRLX010000485.1:0-2585 GCA_041905125.1 Caulobacter sp.
GGCGACCTGGGCCAGGGGCTCCAGCACGACGCTGCCGCCGTTGGACAGCGCCTTGTACAGCGGCAGGCTGAAATCCACCCCAGCGACGCCCAGCGAGCGGGTGTAGGTCTGCTTGTCGTCGTCGCCGAGCGCGGCGGAGGCGGCGGTCAGGTAGGTCTTGATCGAATAGGCGTCGGCGCGGGCCTGGGCGAAGGGCGAGACCTTCAGGCCGTTGCCGACGATCGTGCTGGTCCGCCAGTCGGCCTTGAGGCTGGCGCGGCTGGAATCGACGCCGTCCTGGCCCTTGTAGGCGCCGAGATAGTAGGGCGCTTCGCCGAACTGCGATTCCGACCGGTTCAGCATGACGCCGGCGCCTTGCAGGCGCAGGCGGCCGCCCAACACCGGCGAGTCCGGCTCCCAGCGCGCCTCGACCAGAGGGCCGATCAGCGGAAAGGCGCCGCTGTTCTCGAAGGCGTTGGCCGTGCCGTTCGGGTTGAGGCCGACGACCCGCAGCCCCTGGACCGAGACGGTCGAGACCGAGAACCAGGATCGCTGGGCCTGACGGGTCGCGTAAAGCTGCGAGACCAGCCGGTGGTCGTCGCTCGTGAACAGGCCGCGCTGCTGATAGACGTCGTTGATCTTGTAGCGGTCGAAGATCAGGGCGTCGGAGGCGCGTTCGGCCGAGAAGCCCCACTTCCAGTTCTGGTCGATATCGAACTTGCCGCTGGCCAGGATGTAGCTGCGCGCGCTGGCCTTGCCGAAGCGGTCGCCGTGGATATCGAAGTCCTTGTCGTAGGTGACGCCGCCGCGCGCCTCGAGCATGCCCGAATAGAAGCGCTTGCGGTAATCCACGTTCAGGAACGGGTTCACCTTGGTGTTGATCTGAGGCGTGATCACCACGTCTGACGACGGCGAAATCAGATAGAGGTAGGGCTGCTCGTACGAGAGGCCCCGGCTCTTGGAATAGGGCGTGATCTTGGGGGCCAGGAAGCCCGAGCTGCGCTTGGCCTGGGGATCGGGATGCCAGAACAGCGGCATGTACAGGATCGGGGCGCCCCAGACCCGGATGACCGCGTTCTTGTAGTAGATCAGCTGCCGCTTCTTGTCCTGAACGATGCGGTCGGCCTGCACCGACCAGGTCGGCGTCGGCTTTTCGGCGCACACCTCGCAAGGGGTGTAGATGGCGTTGTTCAGCTCTTGGATATTGGCGTTGCGGCGCACCGCGGTCGCCGAGGCGATCTTCACGTTCTGGCCAAGGCGCGCCGAGAAGTTGCGCGCGAACCCGGCCTTCATGTTCTCGTCGACCTCGAGATGGTCGGCGAATTCGGCGGTGCCGTCGGTGTTGATCAGCTGGACGTGGCCGTTGGCGACCACCGTGCCGGTCTTGGTGTCGTAGACGACCTCGTCAGCGCGCAGGGTGCGGCCTTGATAGCGCGCCTCGACCGAGCCGCGCGCAGTCATCTTCTGCGCCTGGTCGTCGCGGATCAGCAGGTCCGATTCCAGATAGTAGCCGTCGTCGCCCAGGCCGTCGGACGGGGGCGCGGGGACGGTCGGGACCTGCGGAATCGACGCCAGGCTGGTCTGGGCGTGAGCCGCGCCCGCGCAGGCGAGCGCCAGCCAGGCGCCGCCGCCCAGAAGCAGGGCGCGGCCGGCCGACGACGTGCTGGGACGCTGTTCAGTCATGAATGACCCTGGAAGCAATGACTCACCCATCTTCCGTATAGCAAAGCAAAGTGAAGCCCGCCAAAAGCGCCACGATCGGCGGCGTCCAGGCGGCGATGGACGGGGCCAGAACGTCGGCCTTGCCCAAGGTGCTGCACAGCTCGTTGAAGAAAAAGAATCCGAAGCCCAGCGCGACGCCCGAACCGGCGAGCGCCGCCAGGCCGCCCAGGCGCATCAGGCGCAGCGAAAACGCCGCCGCCAGCACCGACATGGCCGAAAAGAGCAGGGGCGTCGCCAGGTCCTGCTGCAGTCGCAGCTTGAATGGCGCGGCCGAGAAGCCGGCGTCCTCGGCGCGCTTGATCGTCGCCGGCAGGCGCCACAGCGCCACCGCCTGGGGCGTGTTGAAGCGCTCGGACGCGGTGCGGTCGTCGAGGTTGGACGGGATCGACAGGCTGTCCGAGCGGATCGCGCCAGCGCCGGGCGTGGCCTCGCGCACCCCGGTCAGGCGCCAGAAGCCCGGCTCCAGCCGCGCCTCGTTGGCCTCGATCCGGCGCGTGAAGTCCATCACGCCCTTCTTGTTCAGCGTATAGACGAACAGCGACACGCTGCGCAGGCGCACCGAGCCGTCGACGATATCGCGGCCACGGGCCCGGATGACGATCTGGGTCGTGTCGTCGCCCTGGCGCAGCCAGGTGCCTTTCGGCGTGTCCTTCAGATAGCCGTTCATCAGGTGATCGCGCTCGGTCTCGAAGCGCGCGGTCATCGCCGTGGTGAGCGGATTGAGCAGGGTGATGGTCAGAAGACCGATCACGAAGGACGCGGCGGCGGCCGGCATGATGAACCGCCAGGCCGAAACGCCGGCGGCGCGCATGGCGATCAGCTCGCTGCGCCGGTTGAGCTCGACGAACGCCCACATGGTGCCGAACAGGAAGACGAACGGCGCC
>JAYRLX010000486.1:0-2583 GCA_041905125.1 Caulobacter sp.
ATGACCGACTTCGTTTCGGTCGGCACCAACGACCTGATGCAGTATCTGTTCGCCGCCGATCGGGGCAACCCGAAGGTGTCGGACCGCTACGATCCGCTGTCGCCGGCGGCCCTGCGGGCGCTGAAGACGATCCAGCAGGCCTGCGCCGACACCGGCACCCAGGTGTCGGTCTGCGGCGAGATGGCGGGGCGTCCTTTGGAGGCTTTCGCCCTTGTGGCGCTGGGTTTTGACCGTCTTTCCATGCCGCCGGCCGGCATCGGCCCGGTCAAGCAGATGGTGCTGTCTCTGGACCGCGAGGCGGCGCGCCGGAACGTCGAGGCGCTGCTGAAGGGCTCGGGCGGATCATTGCGCGGCGAGATCGAGACGCTGGCGCGCAAGCTTTACGTGGCCGTGTAGAACGCTGTTATCCGGTTAGGCAAGCGGCGCCGGTAAGTACATTGAATCCGGATACTTAGTTTGCTACCCACAAACACTCGTTAAGAATTTCGTGCATGATGGAGTCGGGGAGCTTCCACGCTTCGCCAACGATCTGCACCAGGCGGTTTGAGTTCCAAGCGGTTTCCGGGGGCGCTTAGTCAGTATGCCGCGAGATATGGGCAACGTGGAGCGTTTGCATCTCGACGAGGTCGAGGCGGACCAAGCGCCGTTCGCGGTCGCCGACCTCGTGGCGGAGTCGCCCGTCCAGGATCACGCCGCCGACATCGGCGCCGCCCTGAAGGCCGCCCGCGAGGCGCGCGGTCTCAGCCTGCAAGAGGTCGCCGAGGCCACTCGCATTCGTCAAACCTATGTCCAGGCGCTGGAGGCCATGCGCCTGGAGGAACTGCCGTCGCGTCCCTTCACGATCGGCTATGTCCGCGCCTACGCCGCCCTGCTGGGCATGGACGTCGACGCCGCCGTGGCCCGCTTCAAGGCCGACGCGCCGGACGAGAGCGGCGAGCTGCGCGAGCCCGTCGGCGTGCGCCGCGAGCGTGATCCGCGCCTGGGCCTGATCTTCGCCGGCGGCGTGCTGGTGGTCGGCGCGATCCTGCTGTGGAACGTCGCCCAGCGCGCCATCGCCAAGGACGCCCCGCCGCCGCAGATCGCCCCGCCGGCGGCCTCGACCCAGGTCCAGGCCCACGCCAACAACAGCCAGGTCGCCCTGGGCGCGCCGCTGCCGGCCCCGGTCGAGTCGACCACGCCCGAGCCCTACAAGACTCCCGGCCTCGACGACGCCGCCGCCAACGGCGGGTCGGTCGACGCGGCCAAGGCCGCCGCCAAGGCGCGCGAGGAAGCCGCCGCCCGTGCGGGCATCGTCGATCCCGCCCACCAGATCCAGGTCGGCGCGCCGTTCAAGCCGCGCGGCGCCATGCTGGGCGCGGCGCAGGGCGAAGGTTCGGGCGTCGTGCTGCAGGCCCGCAAGCCCGCCACCCTGGTGGTGCGCGGCGAGAACGGCCAGGTCTATTTCGCCCGCGCCCTGTCGGCCGGCGACGCCTATCGCGCGCCCCGCACGCCGGGCCTGGTCGCCGACGTCTCGGACCCGATGGTGTTCGAGGTCTATTACGGCGGCGCCCTGGTCAGCCACCTGCCGTCGGCCTCGACGGCGCTGGGCAAGCTGGTTCCGGCCCCAAAGGTCGCTCCGGCCGTGGCGCAGGCCGCGCCGGCGGCTCCCGCGCCTCAATAGCGCCTAAAGCTCCACGTCATCCCGCGCTTTATGCGCGGGACCCATTTGTCCGTCGCACGTGCGGTGCGAAGTGATGCTCTCGCGTGGAAGCTGAACCATGGGTCCCGCGAACAAGTCGCGGGATGACGGGCTGAGCTGAAATGGATGGGAGGAAACCCTTCAGTTCCACCCCAACACCCTCTAAATTAGCGCCATGTCCGCAGACCACACGTCCGTCCGTCCCTGGCGCCAGATCACGCGTCGGCCATCGCGCAAGATCCGCGTGGGCTCCGTCGAGGTGGGCGGCGACGCGCCGATCTCGGTGCAGTCGATGACCAACACCCTGACCAGCGATGCTGCGGCGACGCTGGAGCAGATCCGCCAGCTGGAGGAGGCCGGCGCCGACATCGTCCGTGTCAGCTGCCCCGACGTCGAGAGCACCCAGGCCTTCAAGACCATCGCCCGCGAGGCCAAGGTCCCGCTCGTGGCCGACATCCACTTCCACTACAAGCGCGGCATCGAGGCGGCCGAGGCCGGCGCGGCCTGCCTGCGGATCAATCCGGGCAATATCGGCTCTCCCGACCGCGTGCGCGACGTGATCCAGGCCGCCCGCGACCACGGCTGCTCGATGCGGATCGGCGTCAACGCCGGCTCGCTGGAGCGCGAACTGCTCGAGAAGTACGGCGAGCCGTGCCCCGAGGCGATGGTCGAGAGCGCTCTCAACCACGCCCGCATCCTGCAGGATCACGACTTCCACGAGTTCAAAATCTCGGTGAAGGCGTCCGACCCGTTCCTGACCGTCGCCGCCTACTATCAGCTGGCCGAGGCCATCGACTGCCCGCTGCACCTGGGCGTCACCGAGGCCGGCGCCACCCGCACCGGCACGGTGAAGTCCTCGATCGGCATCGGCTCGATGCTGTGGGCCGGCATCGGCGACACCATCC
>JAYRLX010000049.1:0-14564 GCA_041905125.1 Caulobacter sp.
CGAACAGGCCCTATGGCGCGTCGCCCTGGCGCAGCGGCTCAAGGCGGACGGCGCGGTTATCCTGGGCGAAGGCGTTGAACGCCTGCCGCAGACCCTGTGTTTCGCCGGTGAGGGCTTCGGCTCCGAGGTCCAGGTCATGAACATGGACCTGGCCGGCATCATGGTCAGCGCCGGCAGCGCCTGCTCGTCGGGCAAGGTCAAGGCTAGCCGTGTGGTGGAAGCCATGGGCCGCGCTGATCTCGCCCCGTTCGCCCTGCGTATCAGCGGCGGCTGGGCGAGCACGGAAGACGATTGGATCAAGTGCGGCGACGCCTGGCTCGCCGCCTGGAAGCGTATCGGCGCCCGGCGCCGGGAGGTGGCTTAGTGGCCGCGGTCAAAGAGACTGTCGAAACCGTCGCCGCGCTCGAGAAGTACGAGCACGGCTTTACGACCGAAATCGACCAGGAGTTCGCCCCCAAGGGCCTCTCCGAGGACATCGTGCGCTTCATCTCGGCCAAGAAGGACGAGCCGGAATGGATGCTGGAGTGGCGGCTTGACGCCTATCGCCGCTGGCTGGCGATGGACGAGCCCGACTGGGCCAAGGTCAGCTATCCGCCGATCGACTACCAGGACACCTACTACTACGCCGCGCCCAAGACCAAGGAAGGCCCTAAGAGCCTGGACGAGGTCGATCCGGAGCTGCTGGCCACCTACGAAAAGCTCGGCATCCCGCTGAAAGAGCAGGCGGTTCTGGCCGGCGTCGAGGGCGCGCCGCGCTACGCCGTGGACGCCGTGTTCGACAGCGTCAGCGTCGTGACCACCTTCAAGAAGGAGCTGGCCCAGGCCGGCGTCATCTTCTGCTCGATGAGCGAGGCGATCCGCGAGCATCCGGAGCTGGTCCGCCAGTACCTGGGCAGCGTGGTCCCGACCTCTGACAACTACTTCGCCTGCCTCAACAGCGCGGTCTTCTCGGACGGCTCGTTCGTCTACGTCCCGCCGGGCGTGCGCTGCCCGATGGAGCTGTCGACCTATTTCCGGATCAACGCCAAGGATTCCGGCCAGTTCGAGCGCACGCTGATCGTCGCCGACAAGGGCGCCTACGTCTCGTACCTGGAAGGCTGCACGGCCCCGATGCGCGACGAGAACCAGCTGCACGCGGCGGTGGTCGAGCTGGTCCTGCTGGACGACGCCGAGATCAAGTATTCGACCGTCCAGAACTGGTACCCGGGCGATCCCGAGACCGGCAAGGGCGGCATCTACAACTTCGTGACCAAGCGCGCCGACTGCCGCGGCGACCGCTCCAAGGTCTCGTGGACCCAGGTCGAGACCGGCTCGGCCATCACCTGGAAATATCCGTCCTGCGTGCTGCGCGGCGAGGGGAGCTCGGGCGAGTTCTACTCGATCGCCGTCACCAACGGCCACCAGCAGGCCGACACCGGCACCAAGATGATCCACCTGGGCGCCAACACCCGCTCGCGGATCGTCGCCAAGGGCATCAGCGCCGGCAAGTCGACCTCGACCTATCGCGGCCTCGTTTCGGCCCATCCCAAGGCCAAGGGCGCGCGCAACTTCACCCAGTGCGACAGCCTGCTGATCGGCAAGGACTGCGCGGCCCACACCGTGCCCTACATCGAGGCCCGCAACGGCCAGTCGGTGTTCGAGCACGAGGCCACCACCACGCGGCTGTCGGACGACCAGCTGTTCTACTGCCAGCAGCGCGGCCTGTCGGAAGAGGAGTCGGTGGCCCTGCTGGTCAACGGCTTCGTCAAGGACGTGCTGCAGCAACTGCCCATGGAATTCGCCGTCGAGGCCCAGAAGCTCGTGGCGATCAGCCTGGAAGGGAGCGTGGGGTGAGCCTCGAGAACGCTCTCGATAGCGGCTTTGCGAGCGAGCAGCGTCGCATAGAGGTTGAGAAGCAGCCGGCAAGAGAGCTGCTCGATGAGCTTCGTAGGATAATTGTTCAGAGCCAAACCCCCGCTGAGTTGGGTTTCAGCGTGGTGGCTGGCTTTGATGAGATAACCCTGTCCAGAGACGGCTACGACATCGTCGCCCGCGTATCGGGGTCCGGAATTAGCTTTGGAAGAGAAACCAAGGCTGGCGTTTCGGTCTCAATCGGAAAGCCTGGAGCAGGAAATTTCGAGCTGTCGGTACTGTCTGTTCTAGCCACGAACGAGCCATTTCTCGACGCAAAGGCTGCCGCGGAATGGATAGGCGCTTTGATGGCTCGCATCGTTGAGGATCGAATTTTCTAATGCTCTCCATCAAGAACCTTCACGCCCGCGTCGAGGACAAGCCGATCCTGAAGGGCGTCACGTTGGACGTGCCGGCCGGCGAGGTCCACGCGATCATGGGTCCGAACGGCGCCGGCAAGTCGACCCTGTCCTACGTGCTGACCGGCCGCGACGGCTATGAGGTCACCGAGGGCTCGGCCGTGCTGAACGGCGAGGACCTGCTGGCGCTGGAGCCGAACGAGCGGGCCGCCAAGGGCCTGTTCCTGTCGTTCCAATATCCGCTGGAAATTCCGGGCGTTCCGGCCCTGACCTTCATCCGCACCGCCCTCAACGCCCAGCGCCGCGCGCGCGGCGAGGACGAGATCGCCGCCCCGGCCTTCCTGAAGCTGGCCAAGGAGAAGGCCGCCTCGCTGAAGATCGACTTCGACATGCTCAAGCGCGGCCTGAACGTCGGCTTCTCGGGCGGCGAGAAGAAGCGGATGGAAATCCTTCAAATGGCGATGCTTTCGCCGAAGTTCCTCATCCTCGACGAGACCGATAGCGGCCTCGACATCGACGCGCTGAAGATCGTGTCGGAAGGCGTCAACGCCCTGCGTTCGCCCGAGCGCGGCATGCTGGTCATCACCCACTACCAGCGCCTGCTGGATCACATCAAACCCGACAAGGTGCACGTGCTGGCCGCCGGCCGCATCGTCGCCTCGGGTGGTCCGGAGTTGGCCTTGCAGCTGGAAGCCGAGGGCTATGACCGCATCGTGGGAGAGGCGGCTTGACCCTTTCGACCGCCCTCAAGACCGGCGACCTCTCGGCGCTGCCGTCGCGGCGTGACGAGGACTGGCGCTGGACCGACCTGCGGGGCCTGTTGAAGGCTTTGCCGCCGGTCGCGCCGGCGCATGACGGCGATGTTCCGGCCGGTCCGTTCGCGGGCCTGGCCGAGGCCGAGACCGTGTTCGTCAACGGCCGCCGCGGGGCCGGCTCCGACGCCGCCTCGGGCGTCGTGGCCCTGCGCTTCGTCGCCCTGGCCGACAAGGCCGCGCAAGGCGCCAGCCACGCCCTGGTCGTCAAGCCGGGTGAGCACCTCGTCCTGCTGGAAAGCCACGAAGGCCGCGCCGGGGCTTACGTCTCCGACGTCGTGCTCGACATCGCCGTGGGCGAGGGCGCTTCTCTGGAGCGGATCGTGCTGGTCGAGGACGAGGCCGAGGCGGTCAATGTCGTCACCGCTGATGTGGCCCTGGCCCCCGGCGCGAAGTTCGCCCAGACCGTCCTGACCTCCGGCGCGCGCCGCCAGCGGATCGAGACGCGGGTCCGCCACCCGGGCGCTCATGCCGAGGTCCGCCTCGACGGCGCCTATCTGCTGGACGGCCAGCGTCACGCCGACCTGACCAGCGTCGTCACCCACGGCGGCCTCGACGGCGTCACTAGCCAGCTTACTAAGGGCATGGTGACGGACCAGGCGCGCGGCGTCTTCCAGGGCCGGATCGTCGTCGAGAAGGGCACCGACCAGACCGACGCGCGGATGGGCCACCACGCCCTGATCCTGTCGGACAAGGCCGAGATCGACGCCAAGCCGGAACTGCTGATCTTCGCCGACGACGTTTCCTGCGCCCACGGCAACACGATCGGCGCGCTCGACGAGGAGGTGCTGTTCTACGCCGAGCAGCGCGGCATCCCCGAGGCGGAGGCCAAGGCCATGCTGACCGTGGCCTTCGTCGGCGAAGTGATCGAGCGCATCGAACACGAGGCCGCGCGCGAGGTCGCCGCCGCCTGGGTCGCCCGCAAGCTGGGGAGCGACGCCTGATGGCTTTCGACGCGCCCTACGACATCGCCGCGATCCGCGCCCAGTTCCCGATCCTGGCGCGAGAAGTT
This sequence comes from Caulobacter sp., assembly GCA_041905125.1. Lineage (GTDB taxonomy): Bacteria > Pseudomonadota > Alphaproteobacteria > Caulobacterales > Caulobacteraceae > Caulobacter. The sequence goes on from JAYRLX010000049.1 coordinate 4,074, forward strand.
CACGGCAAGCCGTTGATCTACCTGGACTCCGCCGCCAGCGCCCAGAAGCCGGACGCGGTGCTGGACGCCATGATGGGCCTGGCCAGGACCTCCTACGCCAACGTCCATCGCGGCCTGCACACGCTGGCTAACGAAACGACCGAAGCCTATGAAAAGGCGCGAGAAACCGTCGCGCGCTTCATCAACGCCGAGCGCGACGAGGTCGTCTGGACCAAGAGCGCGACCGAGGCGGTGAACCTGGTCGCCAGCTCGTTCGGCCTGAGCCTCAACGCCGGCGACGAGATCGTGCTCTCGGAGATGGAGCACCACGCCAACATCGTGCCGTGGCACTTCCTGCGCGAGCGCAAGGGCGTGGTCCTGAAGTTCATCCCGGTGCTGGACGACGGGCGCCTGGACATGGAGGCCTACAAGGGCCTGTTGTCGGACAAGACCAAGATGGTCGCCGTCACCCACATGTCGAACGTGCTGGGCACGGTCAACGACGTGGCCGAGATCGTTCGCCTGGCCCATGCGGCCGGCGCGCCGGTGCTGCTGGACGGCTGCCAGGGCGTGGTCCACACCAAGGTCGACGTGAAGGCCCTGGACGTCGATTTCTACGTCTTCTCCGGCCACAAGCTGTACGGCCCGACCGGCATCGGCGTGCTCTACGGCAAGGCCGAGCGCCTGGCGGCCCTGCCGCCGTATCAGGGCGGCGGCGAGATGATCGGTACGGTGACGCTGGACAAGATCACCTACGCCGACCCGCCGCATCGCTTCGAGGCCGGCACGCCGGCGATCCTGGAAGCCGTCGGCCTGGGCGCGGCGATCGAGTGGCTGAACGGCCTGGACCGCGACGCGATCTTCGCCCACGAGCACGCTCTCTATGAGCGCGTCGCCGAGCGCCTGCGCGGCGTCAACGGCGTGCGGATCCTGGGCGAGGCCCCAGGCAAGGGCGCGGTGCTGTCGTTCACGGTCGAGGGCGCCCACGCCCACGATATCGCCCAGGTGCTGGACCGCTACGGCGTCGCCGTGCGCGCCGGCACCCATTGCGCCGAGCCCTTGATGCGCCGTTTCGGGGTCACCTCGAGCGCCCGCGCGTCCTTCGCCCTATATAACACCGAGGCCGAGGCCGATGCGTTCGTCGACGCGCTGGCCAAGGCCCGCAGTTTCTTCAGTTGAGCCGCTTCATGACCGACGCCGCCGCCGCGCCCGAACCCGCTTCCGCGCTCTCGCAAGACGAGCTGAACCGGCTGACCGACCAGCTGATCGAGAAGCTGAAGACGGTCTACGATCCGGAAATCCCGGTCGACATCTATGAGCTGGGCTTGATCTACAAGGTCGACGTCTCGGACGACAAGGACGTGGCGATCGAGATGACCCTGACCGCTCCAGGCTGCCCGGTGGCTGGCGAGATGCCCGGCTGGGTCAAGGACGCGGTCATGGAGATCCCGGGCCTGAAGTCCTGCGCGGTCGATCTCGTCTTTGATCCGCCGTGGGACTCCTCGCGTATGAGCGACGAGGCCAAGCTGCAACTGAACATGTTCTGATCGGTTCGAACGCCATGGAAGCCGCCGTCTCGCCCCGTCCCCGCCGCCCGCGCCCGAAGGTCGTCACCCTGACCGACGCCGCGGCCGCGCGCGTCAAGGAGATCATGGACAAGGCCGACAAGCCTTATGTCGGTCTGCGGGTGGGCGTGAAGAACGGCGGCTGCGCCGGCCAGGAATACGTCTTGGAATACGCCGAGACGAAGGGTCCGATCGACGAGGTGGTCGAGGACAAAGGCGTCACCATCCTGATCGAGCCCAAGGCGGTGCTGTTCCTGATCGGCACCGAGATCGACTACGAGGTCAGCAAGCTGTCGTCGAAGTTCGTGTTCCACAATCCGAACGAGACCGACGCCTGCGGCTGCGGCGAGAGCGTCACGATCCAGCCCGCCGCCGAGGTGCAAGACTAATGCTGGCCAAGACCCCGTCCTGCGTCGAATGCGGCCTGCCGTGGGGCGCGCCCGGCTTCAAGCACGAGGACGACGCGCCGCTCTACTGGTCCGACACCGGCCTGCTGTGCTCTGGCGGCTGCGCCCAGAAGCATTTCGAAAAGCGGCGCGCCGAGGGAACGTTCGTGGCGATCCCCGCTGAGTGTCCGGTCGCGGTCTAGGCCGCTCTAGCGTCCCCACAACATCAGCGCACTGGCGGCCACGGCCGCGATCGCGAAGGGTGCGGCGGAGGTTATCGCCACCAGCCGCGTCCAGCCCTTGATCGCGCCAACCACGCCGCCCAGCGCGGCGACGACTGAGAGAACTGGGAACGCCCAACAAGCATAGATGAAGGTCAGGACGCGGGGGTCCTTCTCGGAGCCGGGGGCGTCGGCCGCCATGACCGAGAAGGCCGCGATGTAGAGGCCAGGCAGCGTCGCCATGCCCCAGAACGCGCCAAGACCCAGGGCCAGCGCCACGCGCCGCTGAAAGGAAGCGAGCTTTCTGTCGGTCAAACCCTGATCTCCATCTCGCGTTGCGGACTACTCTTGATTGAGTGTGGAACGCTAAACGATCCTGGCGAGTCGTCCAGCTTGGAGACGCGCATTGACCGCCGGCCGCCGCCCGGCCTAAGCCCGGCCATGGTCCAGACGGTTCTGATCTATTCGATGGGCGAGGTGATCGGCGACGGGCTGATCAAGCTGCCCTTCATCGCCGGGCTGCGGGCGGCGTTCCCGGACGCGCGGATCAGCTGGTGCGCCGCCAAGGGCGAGACCGTCTATGCCGGACCGCTGAAGGCCGTGGTCGCCGGCTATATCGACGAGGTGATCCTGGAGGGCGCGAACGGGGCCAAGGCGCTCGACAGCCTGCCGTGGTCCAGGCCGTTCGGCGGCCGCGCGTTCGACCTCGTCATCGATACGCAAGAGAACCTGCGGCGCAGCGGCGTCGCCCGGCGCGGGGCGGCGGGGCGTTTTGGTTCGGCGGCGCGGCCGGCGCGGGGCAAGGACTGGCCGGTGGCGGTCACCGATCGCCTGGCGCGGCTGCTGGCGCTGGCCACGGACGGGCAGGTCGCGCCGAGGCCTCTGGCCCTGACCAATCCGGACGCGCTGAAGGCCGCCGAGCTTCTGCTGCCGCCCGGCCCAACCTATGTCGGCCTCGCGCCCGGCGCGGGCGGCCAAGACAAGCGCTGGCCGCTGGAGAATTATCTGGAGCTCGCCCGCCGGGTCGTGGCCAGGGGCTGGGCGCCGGTGTTCTTCTTCGGGCCCGACGAGGCCGAGGACGCCGCCATCGCCGCGCGCGAGGTCCCGCAGGCGCTGCAGCCCGAGCGCAGCCGGACGGACGGCCTGCCGGTGAAGGGCCCGCTGCTGGTCATCGCCCTCGCGGGACGGTTGGCGGCGGGCGTCGCCAACGACGCGGGCCCCGGTCACATGCTGGCCGCCGGCGGCGCGCCGCTGCTGTCGTTGCAGCAGGATCGCCGCAAGGCCGTGAAGTTCCGCCCCGCAGCCGCGCGGCTTGAGATGCTGGTCGCGGAGGACTACGGAAGCGGCATGGGCGCCCTGCCGGTCGACGCGGCCTGGGCGGCCCTCGAAAAGCTGGTGTCCGGAGCGTCCTGAATGTCCATCCTCGCGCCGATCTCGGCGGGCGAACTGGTCGACAAGATCACCATCCTGCGGGTCAAGGCCGAGCGGATCGGCGATCCGGCCAAGGAAGCCAATGTCCGCAAGGAGCTGGCCCTGCTGGAGGCCACGGCGCGCGAGCACCTGCCGGACACCGCCGAGATCGCCCGGCTGACCGAGGAGCTCACCGCCGTCAACGCCGCCCTCTGGGACATCGAGGACGGCAAGCGCGACTGCGAGCGCCGGCAGGACTTCGGTCCGGACTTCGTGGCCCTGGCCCGCCGCGTCTATATCGACAACGACCGCCGCGCCGCGATCAAGCGCGCGATCAACGAGGCCGCCGGCTCCGAGATCGTCGAAGAGAAGAGCTACAAGCCTTACCTGGCCGATTAGCGCCCCTTAAACGCGGCCGCGCGCTTCTGAAGGAAGGCGCTGACGCCTTCGATGAAGTCCTCGGTCTTGCCGGCGAGCTTCTGGGCCTTGCGCTCGGCGTGAAGCTGGCCGGTCCAGTCGGCGTCGAGGCTGTCCCAGACGAGCTTGCGGATCAGCCCCAGGGCCGCCGGACCGCGCGCCAGTTCCTGGGCGATCGCGGTGGCGGCGCCGATCAGCTCTTCGTCAGGCACGCAGCGGTTGACCAGGCCCCACTGCAGCGCCGTGGCGGCCGAGATCTTGTCGCCCAGCAGCATCATCTCCATGGCCCGCGCCTTGCCGACCAGGCGCGGCAGCAGGTAGGTCGAGCCGCCGTCGGGCGCCAGGCCGATGCGGCGGAAGGCCTGCAGGAAGTAGGCGCTCTCGGCGGCCACGATGATGTCGCCCATCAGGGCGATCGAGCAGCCGACGCCGGCCGCCGGGCCGTTCACCGCCGTCACGATCGGCAGCGGGAAGTCCTTCAGCAGCGTCATCAGCGGGTTGTAGATGGTCTCCAGCGCCGAGCCGGCGTCGGGCTTGCCGTCGACGTCCAGTTCGCGCCCGGCCGCGCCGCCGCCCGCCAGATTGGCGCCCGAGCAGAAGCCGCGCCCGTCGCCGGTCAGGATCACGGCGCGCGCCTCGACCTTGCCGGCGGCGATGGACGAGAAGGCGTGGGTGAGCTCGCGAGCGACTTCCAGGCTGGCGGCGTTCAGCGAGGCCGGATCGGCGATCGTGACGGTGGCGACGCCGTCCTGCGTCGAGACACGGATCTTCTGATAGTCCACGGCCTTGAACCTCCCTTGGTCTCTTTGGGGAAGTCTAGGCGCCTTTGCCCCTTGGGAAGGCTAGCGGAATCTTCAACGAAAAACGCCGCCGATGCGGGATCGGCGGCGTGTTCGTCAGCGAGGACTTTTAAGTCTAGGCCGCGTTGGCCGAGGCGGCCATGCCCTCGGCCGCCGTCACGCGGTTGCGACCGCCGCGCTTGGAGGCGTAGAGCGCCGCGTCGGCGCGCTCCATGATCGAGTGGCCGCTTTCGCCCGGACGGCGCTCGGCGAAGCCCGACGAGATGGTGATCGCGCCCAGGTCCTCGTTGGTCGAGCGGCGCTTGAGCATGCGCGAGGAGACCTCGACGCGGATTTCCTCCAGCGAGGCGGCGATGACCGCCGAATTCTCGCGCGGGAAGATCATCGCGAACTCCTCGCCGCCGTAGCGGGCGGCGAAGCGCGGCGGGGCGGCGACGCGGCCGATCACCGAAGCGACGTAGCGGATCACCTGGTCGCCGGTCTGGTGGCCCCAGGTGTCGTTGAAGCCCTTAAAGTGGTCGATGTCGAGCACGGCCAGGCACAGCGGCGTGCCCTGGCGGTCGGCTTCGGCGCAGGCGCGGTCCAGCTCCTCGTCGAAGGCCTTGCGGTTGGCGAGGTTGGTCAGGCCGTCCGTGGTGGCTTCGCGGCGGACCTGTTCCAGGTGCTCGCGCAGGCGCTCGACCTCGGAGGTCGAGTCGGCCAGGCGCGCTTCGAGAGACTGGTTCTCGCGGTGCACGCGACGCGTGGCGTCGGCCAGGTTCGAGACGACCACCTTGATGGCTTCGACGTCGGTGGACTTGTCGAGGTTCTTGGTCGCGCCGGCCAGTTCCTTGCCGAAGGCGGCGTTCGACTTCTGGGCGTTCTGGATGGCCTTGGCGACGGCCTCCAGCTCCTTGGACAGGATGTCGCCGGCGTCGCGGATCTGGTCGTTCAGTCGCGCCTTGGGCAGGTAGGTGGCGGCCAGCTCCTCGCTGACCAGTTCGGTCATCGGCTCGCCGATCGAAATCAGACGCGTCAGTTCGCGGGCGAGGGCGCCGTCCGGATCGGCGACATAGTGCGTCCAGAGCTCGAAATTCAGCGCGGTCGGCCACACCTGGTGGCGCTCCATCAGCTCCAGCGCGCGTGTCGCGATCTTATAGGCTTCAGGGCCCCGCAGCGTGGTCTCGACGTCCGACATCTCTCATCCCCCGTCCGGCGTTTCCGTTGGGGAAAGGCCGATCGCATGGAGAGCAAGACTAGACGGTAGAGTTCTTACGACCCGTTAAGAACGAACAACGTTCGCTTGCGCGCGAACGCATGCTCGCGCATTGTGAACGATGATAAGATGAGCGACGGGCCACGGGCGCCGCGCCAGCCACGGGAGGCGAGACATGAACGCTCCAATGAATTCTCTGGACGCTCACAAGGCGACCATGAACGACGTGCTCAGCCGCCAGAAGGCCGCGCACCTGCGCGACGGGCCGCCTAGCGTCGAAAAGCGGATCGACTGGCTGAACCGTTCGATCGACCTGCTGATCGGCCACCAGGCCGAGATCGCCAAGGCGGTGAACGCGGACTTCGGCTCGCGCTCGCCCGAGGCCACGGCCTTGACCGACGTGGCCGGCTCCATTGGTCCGTTGAAGTTCGCCCGCGAGCATGTCGCCAAGTGGATGCGCCCGCAGAAGCGCAAGACCACCCCGGCCATCCTGGGCCTGTTCGGCGCCAAGGCGACGGTGCAGTACCAGCCCAAGGGCGTGGTCGGCGTGATCAGCCCCTGGAACTTCCCGGTCAACCTGACCTTCGCGCCGCTGGCCGGGATCTTCGCCGCCGGCAACCGCGCGATGATCAAGCCGTCGGAATATACGCCGGCGACCTCCGACCTGCTGAAGGCGATGTTCGCCAAGGCCTTCGACGAAGAGGAAGTCGCCGTGTTCGTCGGCGGGCCCGAGGTCGGGCAGGCGTTCTCGGGCCTGGCCTTCGATCACCTGGTGTTCACGGGCGCGACCTCGGTGGCGCGGCACGTGATGCGCGCGGCCGCCGAAAATCTGGTTCCGGTCACCCTGGAACTGGGCGGCAAGAGTCCGGTGATCCTGTCACGCGGCGCCGACATCGCGACCGCCGCGGCGCGGATCATGAACGGCAAGACGCTGAACGCCGGCCAGATCTGCCTGGCGCCCGACTACGTGCTGGCGCCGCAGGAGGATCTCGAGACCTTCGTCGCCGAGGCCAAGGCGTCGGTCGGCCGCTACTTCCCGACGCTGAAGGACAATCCCGACTACACGGCCCTGGTCGCCCAGCGCCACTACGACCGGGTGAAGGGCTATGTGGACGACGCCAAGGCCAAGGGCGCGCGGGTGGTCGAGATCAACCCGGGCGGCGAGGACCTGTCGCAGCAGGAGCACCGCAAGATCGCCCCGACCCTGATCATCGATCCCACCGACGACATGAAGGTGATGCAGGAGGAGATCTTCGGTCCGGTCCTGCCGGTGAAGAGCTATCGGACGATCGACGAGGCCGTGGACTATGTGAACGCCCACGACCGGCCGCTGGCGCTCTACTGGTTTGGGACCGACGAGGCTGAGAAGGACCGCGTGCTGGCCCGCACCACCAGCGGCGGGGTCACGGTCAATGACGTGATCTTCCACGTCGCCCAGGAAGAACTGCCGTTCGGCGGGGTCGGTCCCGCCGGCATGGGCGCCTATCACGGCCACGACGGCTTCCTGGAGTTCAGCCACAAGAAGGCGGTGTTCCAGCAGCTGAAGAAGGACATCGCGCCGATGCTGGGCCTGCGCCCGCCATACGGCGAGGCGATCCGCAAGTACCTGGCGGGCCAGATCAAGCGCTAGGGGTTCGACCTGGCCGACGGAGGGTTTCCTCGCGGCGCGCGGCATGCTCCAAGCGGGCATGACCGCGTCGCTGCCCGTGCGCTCCATCGTCGAAGCCCAGGACATGCCGCGCCTGCAGAGCGTCGACCTGCCAGCCTGCCTGGCGCGCGGCGAACCGGGCGTGGCCTGGGCGCCCGAGCATGACGCCTCCCTGGGCGCGCCGCTGGGACAGGTGGGCGGACCTGAGGCCGCCGCCTGGCCCTTCGCCATCGCCGCCCCGCCGCCGGTCAATGTTCCGGCCCTCTGCGTGGTGGGAGAGACGTGGTGGGCGCCGCGTTTCGGCGCGCTGATCGGAACGGACGGCGCGCTCTACAACGCCACGATCGGGGAGGCGCGACACGGCTCGCGGGACCTGTCGGCGGTCCCGGGACTTGTCGACCAGGCCATGCGTTTCACACCGCCTGCCTCGGCGCCGACACTGGAGGGCGGGGCGGTGTTCCTGCCCTGGGGGGCGACCTTTAACTACGGCCATTTCGTCATCGACGCCCTGCCGTCGCTGCTGGCGCTGGAACAGGCGGGCCTGCTCGAGGCCTTGCCGATCCTGGCCCCCAGGCTGGCCGCCTGGCAGCGCCACCTGATCGCCTTGGCCTTTCCTGGCCGCGCGGTGACGGAGATCGCGGCGCCGCTCGTCAAGCTGAAGCGCGCGGCCTTCGCGACCAGCATGGATCACTTCCTGCACCACCCAAACGGCCTGCTGGCGGACCTGGCGGCGCGTATCCTGGCGCGCGCGCCGGCCGGCGCGGGACATCGCCGGGTCTATCTTTCGCGGCGCGGCCAGTCGATGCGGGTCATGGTCGGGGAGGCGGCGTTCGAGAAGGCGCTGGCGGCGCGAGGCTTCACGATCGTGCGGCCGGAGACGCTCGATGCGGCCGAGCAGGTTGCCCTGATGCGGGACGCCGAGGTCGTGGTCGGCGCCAGCGGCGCGGCCCTGGCCAACGCCGTCTTCCTCCCGCGGGGCGCGCGGGTCGTCGAGATCCAGCCGCTGAACTTCACCAGCCAGTGGGTGAGGGCCGCCTGCCGCCAAGTCGGCGTCGACTGGCGCGGCTATGTTTGCGCCTCGCCCTGTCCGGCGCGTGCGGCGCCGCTGACCGCCAGACTTCGGCGCGGTTTCAAGTTCGCGTTCAAGCCGTCGCTGGACGACCTGCTGAGCTTCGTCGACGCGGCGCTATAGGAGGCCCTTGCGGCCCTCGACCCACAGGTCCAGCGGCTGCTTCTCCTCGCGGCGGACCATGCCGTAGTAGCCCACGGCGAAGACGACGATCGCGGTGACGAGGCCGCCGAGGAAGCCCGCCGGCGTCGCGAACCACACCGTCAGGGCGCTGATCAGCACCGCCGCGTGGAGCATGGCCCATCGCACGAGGACGGCGAAGGCGTGGTAGGTCCGCTCGTGGGCGATCAGGATCGCCTCGCGTCCGGCGGTGTCGTGTTCGAAGGCGTCAGGCTGGGTGGCGGCCATGGCGCGGTCCTCCCTGTGCTGGTTCGCGGCTCTTAAGCGCCGTGCGTCGAAAACGTCCGCCAGAATACCCGCGTTCCGCCAAGCGCGCTATCGAACGGCGCGCGGGTTCAGCTTAGCATCGAGCGATTCCTCGGCCGTCCTGGAGCAGGGACCATGCCCAACCCGCTGCAGTTGCTGCTGCCGGCCCTGATCCCGTCCTGGAACTTTTTCGACGTCATCGCGCCGTCGCCGCGCGTGGAGTTCGCCGTGACCTCCTCGGCGGAGGCTGCGCCCGAGGCCTGGCGCGAGTTTCGCCCCAGGCCGCATCGCCTGACGGCTGGGGCGATGGCCGCCCGAATGCTGTGGAACCCGCGCTGGAACGAGAGCCTGTTCCTGGTCAGTTGCGCCGAGCGATTGATCGACAACCCGACCGCGCACAGCGAGGACGAGATCTTCAAGCGGATCGCCGCGGATCTGGCGCGCGGCCCGGAGACGGCGGAGGGCTGGCTGGCCTTCCGGCTGGTGTTCGTCACGCGCGAGGACGATGCGATCTTGCGCGAAGTGCTGTTCGAGGCTTCGCCGCGGGCTCTGGCCGAGATCGACGTCCGATGACGCTGCCGGACGCCATGCGCCTGACCCAAATGCTGCTGGCCCCGGCGCTGCTGCAGCAGAGCCTGGAGCATCTGCGCGGCTTCCGCGACGAGCGCGCCCTGTTCCTGGCGCGCGCCGTGTTGTGCATCCTGGTCCTGCTCGGCGTGGCCTCGCCCTGGCCGCTGGTGGCGATGGCGGCGCTGTCGCTGCTGATCCTCCACCGCTTCCAGGGACCCTACAACGGCGGCAGCGATCGCATGGGCCTCCTGTCCCTGTGGTGCCTGACCCTGGCCAGCCTGGCGCCCAGCACGCCGCTGAAGGAGCTGTTCTTCGGCTATCTCGGCGCGCAGCTGGTGCTGTCCTACTTCATCTCCGGCTGGGTGAAGGTCGTGAACCCCGAGTGGCGGTCGGGGCGGGCGCTGCGCGACGTCTTCCAGTTCTCGGCCTATCCGGTCGCGGAGTCCCTGCGCGCCTTGGCCGACCACCCCAGGCTGCTGACCGTAATGTCGTGGGCGGTGATGGGGTCCGAGCTGGCGTTCCCGCTGGCCATGCTGACCAAGCCGACCCTGATCGCGGCCCTGGTCGTCGCCGGGACCTTCCACCTCGCCAACGCCTGCCTGTTCGGCCTGAACCGCTTCTTCTGGACCTGGCTGTCGGTGTATCCGGCGATCCTGTGGCTGCAGGGGCGGCTGATCCATTAGCCGCAAAGCAGAAGGGCGCCGGACGATGTCGTCCGACGCCCTTTGATAGGTCCGCCTGGGCCGAACGCTACTTGCGCGGCGGCTTGGCCAGGAAGGCGGGGATGTCATTGCCGAAGCCGACC
>JAYRLX010000050.1:0-14439 GCA_041905125.1 Caulobacter sp.
CGCCCGACGACGCCGACCGCGAGCGCCTGCTGCACGTGCTGCAGGCGGCGCTGGAGGCTTATCGCGCCTAGTCCAGCGCCCGATACCTGAAGCCCCTGAACCGCGCCGAGCCCTTGCCGGCGGCGTAGATACCCGGCTTCAGCATCAGGAAGCCGCCGCGGACGTTGTGGTGATAGCCGCTGACCTCCATGCCGCGGTCGAAGCGTTTCCAGGTCTGGCCGCCGTCTCCGCTGGTGTGGAAGGCGACGATGTGGCGGGTGTTGCGCAGCCTCATCAGCATCTTCGAGCCGTGTGGATTGGCCGGGCGGCCGCGCTCGATGCCGTACTGGTGGGTGACGAAGGCCTTATCGTCGAAGCCCAGGCCGCAATAGAGCTGGCGGTCGTAGAACAGGATCAGGCCGGCGCGGGTCTCGGGATCGACCTCGATCTCGCACTCGATCTCATAGGCCTGGTCGCCGTTGACGAAGATCAGCGGCGCGCCGCTGGACGGCGCCTCGCCCGCGCCCTCCAGGGTCAGGATGCCGTTGGCGCGGGTGATGCGCTGGTGCTCGTCGGGGCGCGGGTCGAAGAAGTTCCATTGGACCCCGTACTTGTCGGCCGAGAAATCATCCGACAGGGCCATGCCGTGCGGGCCGGGCTTGCCGCCTTTCGGCTTTGGAATGGGCTTCGACAAGTCGCCGCCGCCGACGTCGAACCAGCCGTCGGCGGTCCAGGTCACCGGGGCCAGCAGGGTCTGGCGGCCCAGGGTGTAAAAGCCATTCTCGTAGCCGTGATAGACGGTCCACCAGTCGCCGCCCGGGCCCTCGACCAGCGTCGCGTGGCCGCGCGACCACCACTTTTCGCTGTTGTCGGTGGTGCGCACGATCGGGTTGCGCGGATGGTCCTCCCACGGGCCGGCCAGCGACTTGGCGCGGGCGACGATGACCATGTGGCCGGTCGGCGGGCCGGCGGTGCCGCCGACGGCGGTGACGAGGTAGAAGTAGTCGCCCCTGCGCATGACCTTGGGGCCCTCGGGCGAGAAGCCTTCGACGTCCCAGTCGTCCGGATAGCGCCAGGGATTGTAGACGTGCTCCGGCTGGCCGACCGTCGAGAGGCCGTCGGGCGCCAGCTTGATGCGGTCGCCGCCGGACAGGAACAGCCAGCGCTCGCCCTTCTCGTCGACGATGTGGCCGGGGTCGATATAGCGCGGCAGCTTCAGGTCGATCGGCTCGGACCACGGGCCCTCGATCCGGTCGGCCCAGATCACGTAGCTGGTGTTGTTGTTCGGCTTCTTGGCCGGCAGGTAGATGTAGTAGCGGCCCTTGTGCTTGCAGAGCTCGGGCGCCCAGATCGAGCCGACATTGGTCTTCAGCGTCGTCGTCACCGGCGTCCAGTTGACCAGGTCGCGGCTATGCCAGATCAAGAGGCCCGGATAGGCGTCGAACGAGCTGTGGGTCATGTAGTAGTCGTCGCCGTCCTTCAGGATCGACGGGTCGGGATGGTCGCCGGCCAGGATCGGATTGAGGAAGTTCCCGTCGCCCAGGTCCGCCTTGCGCTGGCCCTCGATCCCCTTGGCCCAGGTGGATCCCGTGGTCGGTTTCGCGGGCAGGGTCCCCATCTGGCCCGCGGCCTCGCTCGAAGTGGGCAGGGCGGTCAGGCCGGCGCCGGTCAGCAGCGAGCCCAGCGCGCCGCGGCGATTGAGGTTGGCCATGGTTCTCTCCCGAACGCAGACTTGTTGTTGAGGGCAAGCTAGCGGGCGAGGCGGTTTTGTCCACCGGTGTCATTCTGGACGCGAGCAAAAGAAAACGCCCGGAAGCCGAGGCCTCCGGGCGTTGGTGTTTCCAAATCCTCCCCCCAGCGGGGGAGGTGGCCCGAAGGACCGGAGGGGGAAGTCCTCGTCTCTTCGAGCCGACACCTCCCCCGCTGGGGGGAGGATTGGCTTTACCCCTCCATCGCTTCCAGTTCGCGGCCGCGGGTCTCGTGGATCAGCTTCTGGACGAGGAAGAACGAGACCAGGGCGCAGACGGCGTAGAAGCCGTAGGTCGCCGGCAGGCTGGCCTTCTTCATGATCGGGAAGCTGAACGAGATCGCGAAGTTGGCGATCCACTGGGCGAAGCCGCAGACGGCCAGGGCCGAGCCGCGCATCTGGTTCGGGAACATCTCGCCCAGCATCACCCACATGACCGGGCCCCAGGAGAGGTTGAAGAAGATCACGTACAGGTTGGCGGCGATCAGGGCGATCGGGCCGATCGACGGATCCAGGTGCAGGGCGCCGTCCACCAGGGTGGCGGTCGAGAAGCACCAGGTCATCACGCCCAGAGTCACGGCCATGCCGGCCGAGCCGATCAGCAGCAGCGGCTTGCGGCCGATCTTGTCGATCAGGGCGATCGTGGCCAGGCAGGCAAGGATCGAGAGCGAGCCCGACAGGATGTTGATCTTCAGGCTGTCGTCCTCGGTGAAGCCGACCGACTGCCACAGCACCGAGCCGTAGTAGAAGACGATGTTGATGCCGACCAGCTGCTGGAACACGGCTAGGACCAGGCCCGCCCACAGGATGATGCGCAGCTTCCTGGTCACCGGGTCGAGCAGGTCCGAGAACTTCGGCTGGTGGTCGGCGGCGAGCGAGGCGCGGATTTCCGCGACCTTCTTGGCGCCTTGGCCTTCGCCGAACAGGCGCGACAGAATGGCTTCGGCCTGGGCGTCCTTGCCCTTGGCGACCAGGTAGCGCGGGCTTTCCGGAATGCCCAGCAGGCACAGGAAGAAGACGCCGGCCGGGATGACCTGCATCCAGAACATCCAGCGCCAGGCCGGCAGGCCCAGCCAGAACTCGGCGGTCGAGCTGCCGGCGGTGTGGGCCAGGGCGTAGTTCGCCAGGAAGGCGCCGGTCAGGCCGGTGATGATCATGATCTGCTGCACGGACGACAGGCGGCCGCGGATGTTCGCGGGCGTGACTTCCGAGATGTAGACGGGGCACAGCACCGAGGCGGCGCCGACGCCCAGGCCGCCGATCAGGCGGAAGATCACGAAGACCAGCGAGGTGTGCGCCGCGCCGGTGCCCAGGGCGCTGATCACGAACAGCAGGGCCGAGATGATCATGACCGTGCGGCGGCCCCACACGTCGGCCAGGCGGCCCGCCGCGAAGGCGCCGAAAGCGCAGCCGAGCAGGATGGCGGCCACGTTGAGGCCTTCGCCCGCTTCGGTCAGGTTGAAGGCGGCCTTCAGGCCGGTTTGCGTGCCGTTGATGACGCCGCTGTCGTAGCCGAACATGAAGCCGCCGATCGTGGCGACCGCGACGATCGCGGCGACGAAGGCCATGTTCACCTTCGCCCCGTCAGCGCTCATGCCCGCGCTGGGGCCGGCGTTGGATACACTTGCCACAGGTTTCCTCCCATTGAGCCCTTCTCGGCCCGTTGACGCCCCTACGGCCCCTTAAGGGGCCTCTGGTTGGCGCGACCTTAGTGTTACCGGTATCAGCACGCAAGCGCGGGTTCTGGCGACCGTTTGCTGGCGCGTGGGACTCACCTCCGACGCCATCGATAGCAGCCGCGCGAACATTGCGGAAAAGACATTTGTCTTGACGGCGGAACACGGGTTTAAGGGCTGGGACAACAATTTTACGAATGTACATTCTGTAATGTTCGACGCGGCCTTCGTGGCGCGCGTCGGTGGGCCGAGTGGGGATTTGTTTTGCGCTTGAAGTACGCCTTGTTCGCGGCCGTCGCCGTGCTGTCGCCAAACCTGGTCCAGGCCCAGACCGCGTCCGCGCCGACAGCGAAGCCTCCCGCGAAGGATGCGCCGACCGCGGTCGAGGGGGTGACGATCACCTCGGACTCCACGGCCATGCGGACCTCGATCGACCGTCGCAGCTACAGCGTCGCCAACGACCTGTCCGCCAAGACCGGTTCGATCGCCGACGCGCTGCGCAACATCCCCTCGGTCGAGGTCGACGTGCAGGGCAATGTCAGCCTGCGCGGCGACGCCAACGTCACGATCATGATCGACGGAAAGCCGTCGGGCATGTTCTCGGGCGACGGCAAGGCTGACGCCCTGCAGTCGTTGCCCGCGGACCAGATCGACCGCGTCGAGGTGATGACCAACCCCTCGGCCGCCTATCGCCCCGACGGTTCGGCCGGGATCATCAACCTGATCACCAAGAAGACCCAGAAGCCGGGCGTGAACGGAACCGTTCGCCTGAACGTCGGTCCCAACGGTCGCTACAATGGCGGGATCAGCGCCACGCGTCGCGAAGGCAAGCTGACTCTCTCCGGCGACGCCGGCTATCGCTACGACACCCAGAAGGGCGTCCAGGAGATCGACCGCGCCACCCTGGACAAGGCCAGCGGCCAGTTCCTGCCCAGCCGCTTCGACGCGACCCAGGACAATAAGGGCGGCGCCCTGACTCTGCGCGGCGGCGCGGACTACGACCTCGACAAGCAGAACCGGATCAGCGGCGAGGTCCGACTACGTCGCTTCGACTTCGACAGCGACCTGTTCGAGTCCTACACGGGCCGCAACGCCCTGGGCGGCGTCTCGCGCGCCTACACTCGGACCAGCGACGCCGACATCACCCGCGACAACAAGGCGGTCAGCGCCGACTGGCGCCGGCAGATGAAAGGCGCGGACCACACGCTCACCGCCCACCTCGAGCACGAGATCACCGACTTCTCGCGCGACTCCAACGCCCTGCTGCGCAACAGCCCCGGCGGCGACGTCTACGAGACCCTCAGCTTCGGCCAGGACCAGACGCGCACCAACCTGAAGGTCGATTACAGCAAGCCGCTGCCGAACGACGTGAAGCTGAAGACCGGCGTCGATATCGAATGGTCGTCGAACGACTACGACAATCGAGGCGCGACCGGGGCCACGCCGAACGCGCTGATCGTCGATCCCAGCCGCACGAACCGCTTCCTGTACGACCAGGACGTCTATGCGGCCTATGTCACCTATGAGCGGCCGTTCGGGGACTTCACGGTGCAGGGCGGCCTGCGGGCCGAGCAGGTGCAGATCGACACCAATCAGCTAACCTCGGACCAGAAGAACCAAAACGACTACTTCCGGCTCTATCCGACCCTGCACATGGGCTACACGGTCAGCCAGAGCCAGACCCTGAACGCCAACTACAGCCGTCGCGTCCAGCGGCCGAACGCCCAGGACCTGAACCCCTACGAGATCTATCTCGACCCGTTCAACTACCGGGCCGGCAATCCGAACCTGAAGCCGCAGATCACGGATTCGTTCGAGCTGGGCTGGCAGTACCGGAAGGGCCAGACCTACTATCTGGCCACCGCCTATTTCCGCGACACCCGCGACAGCGTCACCGACGTGGTCGTCGATCGGGGGAACGGCGTGCTGTTGACCACCCGCGCCAACCTCGGCAAGAGCCGGGCCGGCGGGCTGGAGCTGGTCGCCAACGGCCGTCTGTCGCCCAAGCTGACCTATAACCTCAGCGGCAACCTGTTCTGGAACGAGATCGACGCCGGAAACCTGGGCTTCGCCGGCAACCGCTCGGGCACGGCGCTGTCGGGCCGCGCGAACCTGAACTGGCAGGCCACGCCCAAGGACTTCTTCCAGCTGAACGCCTTTACCTCCGGCAAGCGCCTGACGCCCCAAGGCTATCGCGAGCCGTTCAAGATGCTGAACCTGGGCTATCGCCGGAAGGTCAACGACAAGCTGTCGCTGGTCGTCACCGCCCAGGACGTGCTGGACAGCTTCGAGGACGTGACCGTGGTCGACACCCCGACCCTGCGCGACCGCACGCGCCGCTCGGCCAATGTCCGCTCGGTGTTCTTCGGCTTCAGCTACGCCTTCGGCGGCGGCAAGCCTCGGCCCGAACAGTTCGACTTCAGCGCCGGCGGCCCCAACTAGGGCGTGACGCCGAAGGTGGGAACCGGTTTCGGCAGGAGTCACGCTCTAAGTGTTTGATTTAGAGCCTCGTTATCGCGTCAAAACGATTCCGTTTTGACGCGCGAGGCTCTAGCCGGCGCCGGGCGGAAGGCTCGGAGACCGGCGTCCTACTTGGCCTCCAGCTTGTCCTGGGTCTTGGTGTCGAAGTCGCTGGCGTCGTGGCGCTCGCGCAGCTGGCTGGCGGGGTCGCCGAAGGTGCGGTTGACCATCCGCCCGCGCTGCACGGCGGGGCGGGCGGCCAGATCGTCGGCCCAGCGGATGACGTTCTTGTAGTCCCGCACCGACAGGAACTCGCCGGCTTCGTACAACAGGCCCTTGGCCAGGCCGCCGTACCAGGGCCAGATGGCCATGTCGGCGATCGTGTAGTCGTCGCCGGCGACGAAGGGGCGCTCGGCCAGATTGCGGTCCAGCACGTCCATCTGGCGCTTCACCTCCATGGCGTAGCGGTTGATGGGAT
This sequence comes from Caulobacter sp., assembly GCA_041905125.1. GTDB lineage: Bacteria > Pseudomonadota > Alphaproteobacteria > Caulobacterales > Caulobacteraceae > Caulobacter. The sequence continues at coordinate 6,341 of JAYRLX010000050.1, forward strand.
ACTCCATCTTGTACGGCGCATAGGCGTAGAAGTGGCCAAAGCCGCCGCCCAGGAACGGCGCGCTGCCCATCTGCCAGAACAGCCAGGACAGGCATTCGGCCCGCGCGGCGGTCTCGGTGGGCAGGAAGGCGCCGAACGTCTCGGCCAGATGCATCAGGATCGCGCCGGACTCGAAGATGCGCAGCGGCTTGTCGCCCCTGTGATCGACCAGGGCCGGGATCTTGGAGTTGGGATTGGCCTCGACGAAGCCGCTGCCGAATTGGTCGCCCTCGCCGATATTGATTAGCCAGGCGTCGTACTCGGCGTCCGCGTGGCCCAGGGCCAGAAGCTCCTCGAGCATGATCGTCACCTTGACGCCGTTCGGCGTGCCCAGCGAATAGAGCTGCAGCGGATGCTTGCCGACGGGCAGGGCTTTGTCGTGGGTGGCGCCAGCGATGGGGCGGTTGATCGAGGCGAACCGGCCGCCGCTCTCCTTGTCCCAGGTCCAGACCTTGGGCGGGACGTAGGCGGGGGTGTCGGTCATGAGGGACTCCTGACGGAAGGAAGCGGCTGACGCCGGCAGCCTAGAACATAGCTCTGGCCAGCGTCGCCGCTAGGGCCTGAACCCCGCCAGCGTTCGTGCTGGGTCTGATTGTGTGGCGGCGAAGCCCTCATGGCGGCCCGGGCCAAGCCAGGCTAGGTCCTGTCGCGCGCCAGCTGTTTCTCGTAGCGCCAGACCTTCAGCGGGAATGGACCGGCCGAGGTTTCGGTCGGCACGACAGCCTCGCGGGCCAGAGTCCAGCCGGACTTCTCGTAGAAGCGCGCCGCGCGGGCGTTGCCGATGGCGCAGGCCAGCCAGGCCGTCTCGACGCCGTCCTCGGCCAGGCGCATCTCGGCGTCGGCCATCAGAATGCCGGCCGCGCCCGTCCCACGGGCCTCGCCGGCCAGATAGAACTGGTTCAGCTCGTCGCCCTTGATCAGGTGGAAGCCCAGCGGCGCGCCGACCGGTCCCAGCACGCGGACCTGGGGCAGGGCGGCGGCCATGCGTTCGGAGAAGCTCTCTGGGGTGCGCAGCGTCAGCAGGGGCTCGGGGACGATCGCCGCGTGGGCGTCCAGCCAGCCTTGCCGCCAGAGCCGCGCGAGGGGTTCGAGATCCTCGGGCTCGGCGGCGCGGGTCGCCAGGTTCAGCCGCCGCTGGGCTTCCTCGACGCCAGCCTCCACGTCCGCGTCCATGTAGAGCGCGCCGGCCTCGCGCCAGAGGTCCGTGGCGGCTTGGCCCAGCGCCTCGCGCGCCAGGGCGGACAGGCGAAGCGCGTTGGCGAGGTCGAGGTCCGTGGCCTCGGGACTGGCGCGATAGAGGGCGACGGCTTCTTCAGCGGCGGCGAGCGCCGGATCGGCGCGCCCCGCCTCCCGGTCCAGGTCCGAGATGTGGCGCAAGGCGTGGGCCAGAGGAACGGCGGCGGCGACCTCCCGCGCCTTGTCGGCGGCCTTGGCGTAGAGGTCGCGCGCCTGGTCGGGATGGCCGGCGGTCCTGGCCTGCTGGGCGGCGACGAAGAGCGGTTCGAAATCTTGCAAGGCGGCGTCCTCCAGCCGGCATCCTGGCAAGCCGTTCGCGCCAAGACCAGAGGCCAGAAAGAAGGCCCCCGGATCGCTCCGAGGGCCTTGCTCGTCAGTATCAGTGATTGTGCCGGGGCAGCTTGGAGGCCAGGTCCTGATACTTGACCGCGAACTCCAGCACGCCGCCGGTCTCGAGCTGGCCGGTATGGGCGCGGTAGATCTCCTGCCAGGGCGTCATGGTCGCGGGAACCGAAGGGACGCCCTCCTTCTTGCGCTCGGCGATCGTCGCCTCGTCCACCAGGGCGTCGCAGCGACCGGTGTTGATGTCGATGCGGATCGTGTCGCCGGTGCGCAGCCACGACAGGCCGCCGCCCACCGCGCTCTCGGGCGAGGCGTTCAGGATCGAAGGGCTGTCGGCGGTGCCGGACTGGCGGCCGTCGCCCAGCGTGGGCAGGCTCATGATCCCCTTCTTCAGCAGGTGATCCGGCGGCTGCATGTTGACGACCTCGGCCGAGCCCGGCCAGCCGATCGGACCCGCGCCGCGGATCACCAGGATGCAGTGCTCGTCGATGTTCAGCGACGGGTCGTTGATCCGCTTGTGATAATCGTCCGAGCCGTCGAACACGATCGCGCGGGCCTCGAAGACGCCTTCCTTGCCGGGCTCCGACAGATAGCGCTTGCGGAACTCCTCGCCGATGACGCTGGACTTCATGATCGCGAAGTTGAACAGGTTGCCCTTCAGCACCAGGAAGCCGGCCTTTTCGGCCAGGGGCTGGTGGTAGGGGAAGATCACCTCGCGGTCGCTGGTCTCGCGGCCCTCAAGGTTCTCGCCCATGGTCTTGCCGGTGACGGTCAGGACGTCGCCGTGCAGGCGGCCTTGCTGCAGCAGCTCCCAGAGGACGGCCGGCGCGCCGCCCGCCCGGTGGAAGCGCTCGCCCAGATATTTGCCGGCCGGCTGCATGTTGACGATCAGCGGAATGTCGTAAGCCGCGCGCCAGTCGTCGGCGGTGATCTCCACGCCCGCGTGACGGGCCATGGCCACGATGTGCGGCTGGGCGTTGGTCGAGCCGCCGGCCGCGGCCACCAGGGCGATGGCGTTCTGGAAGGCCTTCTTGGTGAGGATGTCGAGCGGCTTGACGTCCTCATAGGCCAGGTCGACGATCCGCTGGCCGGTCTTGTAGGCCATCTGCCCGCGCTCGCGGTACGGAGCGGGGATCGCCGCGCAGCCGGTCAGCGACAGGCCCAGGGCCTCGGCGACGGCGTTCATGGTCGAGGCCGTGCCCATGGTGTTGCAGTGGCCCGCCGACGGCGCCGAGGAGGCGGCGCGGTCGATGAACTCTTCCTCGGTGATCTCGCCAGCCGCCAGCTTGCGGCGCGAGCGCCAGATCACCGTGCCCGAGCCGACCAGCTCGCCTTCGTGCCAGCCGTCCAGCATCGGACCGCCCGACAGCACGATGGCCGGGATGTTGACCGTGGTGGCGGCCATGACGCCCGCCGGGGTGGTCTTGTCGCAGCCGGTGGTCAGGACCACGGCGTCGATCGGATAGCCGTGCAGGGTCTCGACGAGGCCGAGATAGGAGAGGTTCCGGTCCAGCGCCGCCGTCGGACGACGGCAGTTCTCGAAGATCGGATGGACCGGAAACTCCATGGGGATGCCCCCGGCGTCGCGAATCCCGTCCCGAATCCGCGTCACCAGGTCCAGGTGGATGCGGTTGCAGGGCGAGATGTCGCTGCCGGTCTGGGCGATGCCGATGATCGGCTTGCCGCTTCGCAGCTCCTCCGGCGTGATCCCGTAGTTCATGAAGCGCTCCAGATAGAGCGCGGTCATGTCGATGTGGTCGGGGTTATCGAACCAATCGCGGGACCGGAACCGGCGGGGCGTGCGATTAGACAAGGCGAACCTCGTGTTGGGGCTGGCCCGCGACATTGACCCCGACGGCGAACAGGCCGCCGGCCAGCGGATACTGGGCCAGGGTTTCGTCGCTGAGGCCCTTGCGGGCGGTGGTGAAGAAAAGGGTCTTCAGGTCCGGCCCGCCGAAGCAGACCTTGGTGACGTTGGGGGCCGGCAGCTCGATGCGGGCGACAACCTCGCCCGCGGGCGAGACGCGGATCACGCCGAAGCCGCCCCACAGAGCGATCCACAGGCAGCCCTCGGAATCGACCACCGTGCCGTCCGGGTAGATGTCGTCGCCCAGCTTGACGTTCACAAAGGCGCGCTTGTTCGACAGCGTTCCGTCCTCGGCCAGGTCATAGGCCCAGATCGTCTTTTCCAGGGTGTCGGTGTGGTAGAAGGTCTTGCCGTCCGGCGAGACGCACGGGCCGTTGGTGATGCAGATGTCCTTGTCCATCCGCGCCACCCCTTGGGCGTCCATGCGGTAAAGCGAGCCGCTCTTGTTTTCCTCGCCGTCGTGCATGGTTCCGAACCACAGGCGACCCTGGCCGTCGACCGTCGCGTCGTTGGGGCGGTTGTCGAGCGCGGCGTCCTCCACCTCGATCAACGAAGTGAAGCCGGTCACGGGATGGAAGCGATGCAGACCGCTCTTCAGCCCGACGACGAACCCGCCCGGATAGGCCAGCGGCGCCAGGAAGGTGACCTGGTCAGGCGCGTCGAAGCTGAAGTGCTCGCCGGTCGCCGGATTGTAGTTGTGAATCTTGCGCTGCTTGATGTCGACGAACCACAGGGTGTCGCGGTGCCAGATCGGACCTTCGCCGAGCGTGGCCTTAAGATCCCAGACGCAGGTGACTTCAGCGGTCATTCAATCGTTCCTCTGTCATCCCGGCCGTAGCACAGCGGAGAGCCGGGATCTCCGGACGCGCGCGCTCGCCGTGGTCCCGGCTCGGCGCGCTTCGCGCTGGGCCGGGGATGACAGTTTTTTCTCATCAACGCCAGCCAGCGTCGATCCAGTATTCGTGACCGGTGCACAGCGAGGCGTCGTCCGAGGCCAGGAACAGCACCAGCGATGCGACGTTCTCGGGCAGGATGCGGCCCTTCAGGCACTGGGCGGCGACGATCTGGGCCTCGCCCTCCGGCGTGTACCACTTCTCCTGTCGCTTGGTCTTGACGTTGCCCGGCACCACGCACGTGACGCGGATGTCGTCGGGACCCAGCTCGCGCGCGAGCGCCCGGGTCATGCCCTCGATGCCCGCCTTGGCGGTCTCGTAGAGGACGAGGTCCTCCAGGCCCAGGTGCCAGCTGATCGAGCCGAAATTGATGATGGCGCCGCCGCCGCGCTTCTTCATGCCCTCGGCCACGGCCTGGGCCGCGAACACCATGTGGCGCAGGTTCACGCCGATGCGGTTGTCCCAGTAGGCGGGCGTCAGGTCGCCCAAGCTGTGGCGATCGTCGTTGCCGGCGTTGTTGACCAGCACGTCGACGTCGCCGATCTCGGCGAAGGTCGCCTTCAGGGCCTCGATGTCCATCAGGTCGCAGCGCTTGTAGACTGGCGCGATGGCCGCGTCCTTGGACAGCTCGGCGACGAGGGCCTGCGAGTCCGTGTCGACGATGTCGAGGAAGATCACCTCGGCGCCCTGGCGCACGAAGCCGGCGACGAGGCCGGCGCCGATGCCCGAGCCGCCGCCGGTGATGACGACGCGCTTGCCCTTCAGGCTGGGATAGATGGCTGAGGACATGCTGCTTACGACCACGAGTAGGAGGTTTTCGTCTGGGTGAAGAACTCGACCGCGGCGAAGCCCTGTTCGCGCGCGCCGTACGAGCTGCTCTTCGTGCCGCCGAACGGCACGTGGTAATCGACGCCGGCCGTGGCCAGGTTGACCATGGTCATGCCGGCCTTGGCGTGACGCTGGAAGTGGCGGGCGTACTTCAGCGAGGTCGTGGCGATGCCGGCCGACAGGCCGAACTCGACGCCGTTGGCGATCTCCAGGGCCTCTTCGTACGACTTGACCCGGATGGTCGAGGCGACGGGGCCGAAGACCTCCTCGTTGTTGATCCGCATGCCGGCTTGCGTGTCGGCGATCAGGGTCGGCTGCACGTACCAGCCCGGATTGTCGAGCTTCAAGCGATCGCCGCCCGTGACGACGCGGCCGCCTTCGCCCTTGGCGATGTCGATGTACTTGTAGCTCGTCTCCATCTGGTCTTCGGAGACGGCCGGGCCGATCTGGGTGTTCGGATCAAGCGCATCGCCGACGCGCAGGGCCGCGACCTTCTCGGCCAGCAGGGCCACGAACTTGTCGTGAATGCCGTCCTGGACGATCAGGCGCGAGCTGGCGGTGCAGCGCTGGCCGGTGGCGTAGAACGAGCCGTCCAGGGCGATGGCGACGGCGCGCTCCAGGTCGGCGTCGTCCAGGATGATCAGCGGGTTCTTGCCGCCCATCTCCAGCTGCACGCGGGCCTGGCGCGCCATGGCGGCGGCGGCGACCTGCGCGCCCACGCCCTGCGAGCCCGTGAACGAGATCCCGTCCACGTCCTTGTGCTTGATCAGGACGTCGCCCATCGAGCCGCGACCGAACAGCATGTTGAAAACGCCGGCCGGCGCGCCGCATTCCTGCATGATGTCGGCGATCACGTTCGCGGTCGCCGGCGTCGGACCCGCCGGCTTGATCACCACGGTGTTGCCGAAGGCCAGGGCCGGAGCGGCCTTCCAAGCCGGGATGGCGATCGGGAAGTTCCAGGGGGTGATCAGGCCGAAGACGCCGACGGCCTGACGATAGGTCTGGACCTCGACGCCGGGACGAGTGCTTTCCAGGTTCTGCCCGTGGCGGCGCAGGGCCTCGCCGGCGAAGTACTTGAAGATGCGGCCGGCGCGGACGGTCTCGCCGATGCCTTCCGCGAGGGTCTTGCCCTCTTCGCGGGCCAGCAGCTTACCGATGTCGGCGCTGCGGGCGATGATGGTCGAGCCGACCTTGTCCAGCAGGTCCGAGCGGACTTCCGGCGAGGCTTCCGACCAGGACGGGAAGGCCTTCTTGGCCGCGTCGACGGCGGCGTCGACCTCGGCCTGGCCGCCCATCGGGACCTTGGCGACGACGTCGTTGGTGTTGGACGGGTTCAGGCTTTCGGCCGGGGCGTCGGCGGCGACGCGTTCGCCGCCGATATAGTGGCGCAGGGTGTCGGTCATGCCGATGATCCTTCGATCTGGATTAGAGCAGGCCGCGGCCGGCCAGGTTGCGGATCAGGGCCGAGATGCCGAACGTCCACGGCTTGGCCTTGTCGCAGGTGGTGACCTCGTTCTCGAGCACGCCCAGCTTCGGCGTCGAGACGCGGACGCGGTCGCCGACCTTGTGGGTGAAGCCCTGGCCAGGGGTGTCGCGGTCCTGGATCGGGGCGAACATGGTGCCCAGGAACAAAGCAAAGCCGTCCGGATACTGGTGCTGCTTGCCGTAGGCCTGGCCGGCCAGCACGGCGGGGTCGCGGCTGATCAGGCTCATGTTCGACTTGCCGTCGAGCACGAAGTTGTCGCGGCCGGTGATCTTCAGCTCGACCTCGGCCGATCGGACGTCGTCCAGGGCGAAGGTTTCGTCGAACAGGCGGAAGAACGGGCCGATGGCGCACGAGGCGTTGTTGTCCTTGGCCTTGCTGAGCAGCAGGGCCGAGCGGCCTTCGAAGTCGCGCAGGTTGACGTCGTTGCCCAGCGAGGCGCCGCGGATCTGGCCCGAACCGTCGCACAGCAGCACGACTTCCGGCTCGGGGTTGTTCCAGTGGCTGTCGTAGCGGACGCCGACATGGTCGCCCCAGCCCATCGACGAGAGCGTCGGGCCCTTGGTGAAGATCTCGGCGTCGGCGCCGATGGCGACTTCCAGATATTGCGACCAGAGACCGTCCTTGATCAGGGTCTGCTTGAGGCGCTCGGCGCCTTCCGAACCTGGGTTCACGCTGCGCAGATCGCCGCCCATGCTGGCCGACAGCTGCTCACGGATCTTCAGGGCGGCGGCGGCGTCGCCGCGCGCGCGCTCCTCGATCACCCGTTCCAGGGTCGAGACGGCGAAGGTCACGCCGGCGGCCTTCAGGCACTGCAGGTCGACGGGGGCCAGCAGTTTGACCGGCGCGGCGCCGTCGGGATCTTCCCAGACCGGGCGGATGTCGAGGGTTTCCAGCGGGCCCTTGTCCTCGCCGCGCGGGATGGCCGCGCCGGGCGCAAAGGCGTTCATCAGGTCGGCGACGGTCGGCGCGACCTTGGACATGTCCTCGACGCGGCCGCCGCGCACCAGCACGGGCGTCGGGCCTTCGCCGAAGTCGATGCGGCCCAGCAGGGTCGCGTTTTTCCAGTCATCCGGAAGGAATTCGCTTACGCCCACGGCGTCGTCTCCCCGTTGTCGAGCGTCTGAAGGCGCCGAAACCGTCGGCGGCGCTCGTTGGTCGAAAGCTTGGTAGCGCTAACATGTAGCGGCTGCAAGCACGTTGTCAGACCAATGTGGGGAGAGGCTCGAAATCCCTCTCTCTTAGAGAGAGGGAGGGGCCCGCCGCGTAGCGGTGGGAGGGTGAGTGGCTACGCCCTCACCGCCGCATCGGGAAGTCCGCGCGAAGCCTGAACCGTTTTATCCCCTCACCCTCCCACGCCTTCGGCGCGGGCCCCGCCCTCTCCCGGCGGGAGAGGGTGATTAGTCGGTAA
>JAYRLX010000051.1:0-14418 GCA_041905125.1 Caulobacter sp.
CGTCCGGAGGTTTGAAGTATGTGTACCGTTTCGACGAAGCCAGACGCTCCGCGCAGCCGTTATCCGGTGAGCCCTCGACGCGCGGGGTTTTAACCCGCTTCCGAAAGAGGCCCCCGACGGGCGGGCCAGGGCGACGACCCCGGTCCCGGAACGCCCGGGCGATTTCAGCCCAGGCCTGCCGCGCCGCCGAAGTCCCCGCCGCCAGGGCTTCGTCCCGTGTTTCAGGGAGCCTGCGCCTGGATCCGCCGCGAAGACGTCTTCCCCAAGCTAAGGAAGACCGGCGAGCGCTTCCCGCTCGACCACCCCCGACAGCCGTCACGATCGCCGGCCGGACGTCCCTTCCAAACCATCGGGTGAGGACAAGTATGGGACGCGATTCAACGCGGATCACAGACAAGGCTGTAAAAGTGAGAAGTGATTGAAATCGCTCACTTCGATTCCGGATACGCGGATCATAGAGCGCCGCGAACGCTCCTTCTCCCCTCGCGGGAGAAGGTGTCAGCGAAGCTGACGGATGAGGGGGCGATAGGCGGTTCCGCAGCGGAACCCCTCACCCGACCCGCTTCGCGGGTCACCCTCTCCCGCAAGGGGAGAGGGGTTTTCTTCCCTCGGCATTTTTCGGGGCCCGCTGTCGAATCCGCGCGAGCCGTCGCGGGGAGGATCGTGATGAGGCCAGGGAAGAGGTGGGTCAGAGCGCCGCGAGGACCGCGTCGCCCATCTCGCGCGTGGTCAGCGAGCCGCCGAGGTCGCGGGTGCGGGCGCCGCTGTCGAGGGCGGCCTTCACCGCCGCCAGCAAGGCGTCGGCGGCCTCGACCTGCTTCAGCGACCAACGCAGCGCCATCTCGAACGACAGGATGGCGGCGAGCGGATTGGCCAGGCCCTTGCCGGCGATGTCTGGGGCCGAACCGTGGATCGGCTCGTAAAGGCCCGGCTTGTTCGGATCGCCGATGGCGGCCGACGGCAGCATGCCCAGCGAGCCGGTCAGCATCGCCGCCGCGTCCGACAGGATGTCGCCGAACAGGTTGTCGGTGACGATCACGTCGAACTGCTTGGGCGCGCGGACCAGCTGCATGGCGCAGTTGTCGGCCAGGATGTGTTCGAGCTGGACGTCCGGATACTCGCGGGCGTGAAGCTCGGTGATGACCTGCTTCCACAGCAGGCCCGATTCCATGACGTTCGACTTCTCGGCCGAATGGACCTTGTTGGTCCGGCCGCGCGCCAGTTCGAAGGCGACGCGTCCGACGCGCTCGATCTCGCTGGTCGTATAGACGGCCGTGTCGAAGCCCTTCTTCTGGCCGTCCGGCAGGGTCTCGATGCCGCGCGGCTGGCCGAAATAGACGCCGCCGACCAGTTCGCGGACGAACATGATGTCCAGGCCCGAAACCAGCTCCGGCTTCAGGCTCGAGGCGCCGGCCAGGGCCTCGAAGCAATAGGCGGGGCGCAGGTTCGCATAGACGTCCATCGCCTTGCGCAGGTTCAGGAGACCCGCCTCGGGGCGCAGGTGACGCGGGGCGTTCGCCCACTTCGGACCGCCGACGGCCCCCATCAGAACCGCGTCGCTGGCGATGGCCTGGTCGCGCACCTCGTCCAGCAGCGGCGCGCCGTGGGCGTCGTAGCTCATGCCGCCGTAGGGCGCTTCCTCGACCTTCAGGTCCGGGGTGAGGGCGGCCGCCACGCGGCGCACCTCGGCGCAGACTTCCGGGCCGATGCCGTCGCCGGGCAGGAGCAGCAGGGTGGACATGAAGCTTCTCTCTCAGATCTTGCGGTAGGCGGAAACGTCGAACGACTGCAGGTCGCGGCCGTGCACGCCGAGCTCGGCGCAAGCGGCGCGCCAGGCGGCCATATGCGGCGTGGCGCGATGGAATTCCAAGGCAGCCTCGCTCTCGAAATGCTCGTAGACGCGGATCAGGCCGGGGTCGAGCGGGTCCTCGGTCAGGGCGTAGTCCAAGCATCCCGGCTCGGCGCGCGTGCCTTCTACCTGGGCGCGGAGATGCGGACGGAGGTCCGCCAGCCGTTCGGGGGCGATGCGGATCGTGCCGGCGAGGATCAGGGTCATCTAGCGGTCTCCCCCTTCCCCTTGATGGGGAAGGGCTGGGGATGGGGTGACAGCCTGTCGGGGCTTGGCGCGGTTGAACCGCCGCGCCACCCCACCCCTACCCCTCCCCATCAAGGGGAGGGGAGAGGACATCAGGCCTCCAGCCAGGGCTGGCTGATGGCGCGCTTGCTTTCGAAGACGTCGATGTCGGTCGCGTGCTGCATGGTCTCGCCGATGGCGTCTAGGCCCTTCAGCATCTTCTCCTTGCGGACCGGATCGATCTGGAAGGCGAAGGTCTTGCCCGACGGCGAGACGACGGTCTGGGCCTCGAGGTCGACGCTGACCATGTGGTTGCCGCCCTTGGCCTCGTCCATCAGGACCGCCAGCTCCTCGGGCTTCACGACCACCGGCAAGAGGCCGTTGTTGAAGCAGTTGTTGAAGAAGATGTCGGCGAAGCTGGTCGAGATCACGCACATGATCCCGTAGTCCATCAGCGCCCAGGGCGCATGCTCGCGCGAGCTGCCGCAACCGAAATTGTCGCCGGCGATCAGGACGCTGGCGCCCTTGTACTCGGGCTTGTTGAGCACGAAGTCCTTGATCTCGTTCCCGTCGGCGTCGAAGCGGAAGTCGTAGAACAGCCCCTTGGCCAGGCCTTCGCGTTCCACCGTCTTGAGGAACTGCTTGGGGATGATCTGGTCGGTGTCGATATTGGCCAGCTCCAGCGGCGCGGCGCGGCCATCGAGGCGGGTGAAGGCCTTCATTGGGCGGTCTCCGACAGCAGGGTGCGAACATCGACAAGGTGGCCGGCGATCGCGGCCGCGGCGGCCATGGCCGGCGAGACCAGATGCGTGCGTCCGGCGCGGCCCTGGCGGCCCTCGAAGTTGCGGTTGCTGGTCGAGGCGCAGCGCTCGCCCGGCTGCAACTTGTCGGGGTTCATGGCCAGGCACATCGAGCAGCCCGGCTCGCGCCAGTCGAAGCCCGCGGCCTTGAAGATGGCGTCCAGCCCCTCGGCCTCGGCCTGCTCCTTCACCAGGCCCGAGCCCGGCACGACCATCGCCTTGACGTGCGGCGCCACGAGACGACCGTGCAGGAAGGCCTCCTGCACCACGGCGGCGGCGGCGCGCATGTCCTCGATGCGGCTGTTGGTGCACGAACCGATGAACACGCGGTCGATCCTAGCCTCGACGATCGGCTGGCCGGCGGTCAGGCCCATATAGTCGAGGGCCCGATGCGCGGCGGCGCGCTTGTCGGGCGTCGCGAAGCTTTCCGGATCGGGGACCTTGCCGGTGACCGGGATCACGTCCTCGGGGCTGGTGCCCCAGGTCACCATCGGGACCAGGGCCGAGCCGTCGATCACCACCGTGCGATCGAAGACGGCGTCTTCGTCGGTGAAGAAGGTCTTCCAGTGCGACAGGGCCATGTCCCAGGCCGCGCCCTTCGGCGCCGCCGGCTTGCCCTGGATGTAGGCGAAGGTCTTCTCGTCCGGCGCGACCAGACCGGCCTTGGCGCCGCCCTCGATGGTCAGGTTGCAGAGGGTCATGCGGCCCTCCATCGACAGGCCGCGCACGGCCTCGCCGGCGAACTCGATGACATAGCCGGTGCCGCCGGCGGTGCCGATCTCGCCGATCACGGCCAGGGCGACGTCCTTGCCGGTCACGCCGGGCGCCAGCTGGCCGTCGACCCGGACCAGCATGTTCCTGGCCTTCTTCTGGCGCAGGGTCTGGGTCGCCAGGACGTGCTCGACCTCGGACGTGCCGATGCCGTGGGCCAGCGCCCCGAAGGCGCCGTGGGTCGAGGTGTGGCTGTCGCCGCAGACGATGGTCATGCCCGGCTGGGTGCGGCCCTGCTCGGGGCCGACCACGTGGACGATGCCGTTGCGGATATCGCCCATCGGGAAGAATTCGATGCCGTTGTCGGCGACGTTGCGGGCCAGCGTCTTGAGCTGGAGACGCGCTTCCTCGTCCTTCACCGCGTCGACGCCCAGCGCCTGGCCTTCGGTCGGGATGTTGTGGTCCGCCACGGCCAGCGTGCGGTCGGGACGGCGCACCTTGCGGCCGGCCGCGCGAAGGCCGGCGAAGGCCTGCGGCGTGGTCACCTCGTGGATCAGGTGCAGGTCGATATAGAGGATCGCCTCGCCGTCGGTTTCGCTGACGACGTGAGCGTCCCAGATCTTGTCGTAAAGGGTCTTGGCTGTGCGGGTCATTGCGCCCCGCATCTAGGCCTTCGTGGCGGTCGCGTAAAGCGAGGAAGAGGCCGGATTACTTTGTTCGGGCCCTATATGGCGAGCGTTCGTGCCCCTTTGGTCACGCTTGGGAGCGGCGCCGCGCACGTTTTTTTCATCCGCGCGGCGCCGACCAGGCTACTTCGCCGCCTGCATGGCCTTAAGCTTGGCGTCGAACTCCTCGCCAGCCTTGTTGTAGTCCTTGACGGCGGCGTTGTACGCCTCGAACTGCGCGGGTGCGCCGTTCACCATCCCCGCCTGGTTGGCGTCCATGCGTTTAGAGGCGGCGTCCTGCTTCAGATCGCGCTCGGCCTCCAAAGCGATGACCTTGCGAGTCAGGGTGAGCGCTTCGCCGACCGTCGCCGGGTCCTTGCCGCCCGGCGCCAGAATCAGGATGGCGTGTGCGCCCATTGGCGAGGCGGCCGCCGCGCGCGATAGCAGATAGCGCGCGAAGACGGGACGATCGGCGGGATCGAGGCGGTCCGATATGGATTGGATCTTGGCGGGATCGCCTAGTAGTTCCGGGGTGATTTTTATGTCCTGGGGCTTTGGTGCGCACGCCGCCAGAACCAAGCCGCAAATGGCCACGGTCAAAAAACGCTTCATCATCTTCCCCCCTCGAAATCCGGCTTCGCGCCGAACAGGCTCGATGAGGCTAACGGGTCGGCGATGGAGCGCAACCTGAGATATTAAAACGCAAAGGGCGCGCCCGTCTTGCGACCTGTCGGCGCGCCCTAGCATCGTTTTCAGCCTTCGGGGGCCGATGGGCTCCGCCCGAAGAGGGCCGTCCGCTAGAAAGAAGACGGTCTGGAAGCCCGGGCGACAAGCGCCGGGGGTGCATTGATCATCTCACGGAACGACGGTTTGTCAATCTGGGTGCGGATGCACGCAGGCCTGGCCTTCTACTCGGTCGCCCGCGACAAGGGCGAGGTCCTCGCCTCAAGCGGCGCCATCGTGGAATACCGCGCGATCAGCGGATCGGCGGCGGCCTGCGACAGGACCCAGTCCCGGAAGGCGGCGATCTTGCGCACCCGCGCCCGTTCGCTGGGATAGGCCAGCCAGTAGCCGCCGGAGTAGCGGGCCACCACGTCGAACGGCATGATCAGGCGGCCTTCCGCCAGCTCGCGGGCGAAGAAGATCGGCGAGCCCAGCGCCGCGCCTTGATCGGCCAAGGCGCTGGCGACCTCCAGGGTCTGGGCGTCCGAGGTCAGGCGCGGCGTCAGCCGGTCTGAAATCCCGGTGGCGCCGGCCGCGTGAAACCATTCCTCCCATTCCCGCGCCACGCCGACGCGGGGCGCGTCCAGCAGATCCTCTGGGCGAGCCAGCCCGCCGATCCGCTCCAAAAAGCGGGGCGAAACCAGGGGCGTCTGGACGGCCGGCACAAGGAAGTGCGCGGTCATGCCGGCCCATCGCCCCTGGCCCCCGCGCAGCGCGACATCGAGCCCTTCCCGCGCCAGGTCGGCGACCCGGCTTGAGGCCTCCAGCCGCACCGCGATGCGGGGATGCGCGATCTGGAACTCGCCCAGGCGCGGCGCCAGCCATTGGCCGCCCAGGCTCTGGACGGTCGTGATGGACAGCACGCCCTCCTCGGTCTCGATGAGGTCGGAGATGGTCGAGCGCAGCAGCGACAGAGCCTCGGTCGCCGCGCGGGACAGGCGCTCTCCTGCGGCGGTGAGGGTTACCTCGCGCGGCAGACGGTTGAACAGCGGCTGATCCAGCCTTTGCTCCAGGGCCTTCACCTGCCAGCTGACGGCGGCCTGAGTCATGCCCAGCTCACCGGCGGCGCGGGTGAAGCTCTTCAGGCGAGCGGCCGCCTCGAACACGCGGATCGCGCTGAGCGGCAGGCGGGCGAGGATGTCTGACATAAGCGGAGCCTATGGATAGCCAAGGAGGCCGCGTTTGTCATCTGTTCGTCGAACGGCGAATTTCCAATGCGTTTCAAGCAAAGGAAGACGGCGATGATGGACACCGCCCTCCAGACCCATAAGCAAAGTTCCTTCGGCTGGCTGCTGAGCCTGCAAGCTTTCTGGCGCGCTGTGCGCACGCCATGCCCGGCCCGCAAGTATCCGCGCCTGATCGCGCCCCGATGACGCCTTCACGTCGCGGCCAAAGAAAAAGGCCCCGGCGTTTCCGCCGGGGCCTCGATCTTTCGCGATGCGCTGAAGATTACTCTTCGGTCGCGGCGGCCTTCGGGCCGCCGGCGCGCTCGGCGATGCGGGCCGACTTACCGCGACGGTCGCGCAGGTAGTACAGCTTGGCGCGACGGACGACGCCGCGACGCTTGACTTCGATGCTTTCGATGCTCGGCGACAGCAGCGGGAACAGGCGCTCCACGCCTTCGCCGAACGAGATCTTACGGACCGTGAAGCTCTCGTGGACGCCAGCGCCTTGACGGGCGATGCAGACGCCTTCGTAGGCCTGAACGCGCTCGCGCTCGCCTTCCTTGATCTTCACGTTGACGCGCAGGGTGTCGCCGGGACGGAATTCCGGGATCGCGCGGGCGGCCAGCAGACGGGCCGATTCTTCTTGCTCGAGCTGAGCGATGATATTCGCAGCCATGATCTAGTCTCCTTGGGCTTACCCGTTTTTCGGGTCGCCTTTTGCCTGTTGATTGGCGAGGTGGGCTTCCCAGAGATCCGGGCGCCGCTCGCGGGTCGTCTCTTCACGCATACGCTTGCGCCATTGGTCGATCTTCTTGTGATCGCCCGACAGCAGCACCTCGGGGATGTCGAGCCCTTCGAACGTCCGCGGCCTGGTGTACTGCGGATGCTCGAGGAGACCGTCCTCGAAGCTTTCTTCCAGCGTGCTCTCGATATTCCCCAGAACCCCCGGGGCAAGTCGAACGCACGCCTCGATCACGACCATCGCCGCCGCTTCGCCACCGGCGAGCACGGCGTCTCCGACCGAGACCTCCTCGAACCCGCGGGCGTCGAGCACCCGCTGATCCACCCCCTCGAAGCGGCCGCACAGCACCACGATACCCGGCGCCTTGGACCACTCCCGAACGCGCGCCTGGGTCAGGGGCCTGCCCCGGGCGCTCATGTACAAAAGCGGCCGCCCACCGATGTCCACGCTGTCGAGCGCAGAGGCGATGACGTCCGCTTTGAGCACGGCTCCCGCGCCGCCACCCGCGGGGGTGTCGTCGAGGAAGCCGCGCTTATCCTTGGAAAAGGCCCGAATGTCCAGCGTTTCCAGACGCCAAAGATCCTGTTCCTTCCAGGCCGTCCCGATCATCGAGACGCCGAGGGGGCCCGGAAAGGCCTCGGGGAACATGGTCAGGACGGTGGCGGTGAACGGCATGGGCGCTGTTTAGCCGCAGCGGGCGCGAGAGTCGAAGGGCCGCTTATTTACCCAAGGGGTTACCGGCTTGTTCACCAGGGGCGTTCAAGGTTCCGGGACCTCGGTTGGATTGTCAGATGTCGCGCCTCGCCCGCCTTTTCCGCCGTCTCGGGCGTGATGACCGGGGCGCGATCGCCATACAGTTCGCGCTGTTGGCCATCCCGCTGTCGATCCTGGTTTTCGCCCTGGTCGATCTGGGCCGCATCAGCCTGCAACGCCACCAGATGCAGGACGCGCTGGATGCGGCGACCCTGATCGCCGCGCGCTCGACGGCGGTGTCTGACACCGAGCTGGAGGCCGTCGGCGACCCGGCGTTCCTGGCCGAAGCCGCGGGCCTGAACCTCAGCCTCTCGGCGTCCAACGCCAGCTTCAAGGCCGGAACGGGCAATCACGTCGTCGGGACCGCCACCGCGACGCTCAAGCCTATCATCGCCAATCTCTGGACCTCCGCCGATTTCAACGTGACCGCGACGTCCGATGTCATCCGCTCCTCCAAGAACCTGGAGGTCGCGGTTGTGCTGGACATCACCGGCTCGATGAGCGGGACGCGGATCACCGACCTGAAGACCGGCGCCTCGGACCTTGTCGACATCGTGGTCAAGGACGACCAGTCCCCGTTCTATTCGAAGGTCGCCATCGTGCCCTATTCGGTCGGGGTCAATGTCGGTTCGACCTATGCCGACGCCGTGCGCGGCGCGGTGACCGCGCGCGCCATCACCGGAGTCTCCAAGGCCAACGCCGCGGTCGTGACGTCGACCAGCCATGGCTTCATCGTCGGCGACAAGGTCACGATCAGCGGTGTTTCCGGCCCGACCATGCTGAACGGCAACACCTACAGCGTGACCGCCGCGTCCGCGAACACCTTCACGATCAACGCCAACACCTCCAGCGCGCCGAAGTATGTCTCGGGCGGCGTGGCGAGCTGCAACACCAGCACCAATCCGGGGTGCCTGAACTTCACCTTCACCAGCGCCAGCAACACGATCGAGACGCGGACGCTCAGCACTTGCGTGACCGAGCGCACCGGGACCTACGCCTATACCGACATGGCGCCCAGCATCGCGCCCATGGGACGGAACTATCCGACGACCAAGCTTGAGAGCTCTCAGCCCAATCCCTGCCCAACGGCCAGCATCACCCCGCTGTCGAGCGACCGCACGGCGCTGAAGAACCAGATCAACGCCCTCTCGATCGGCGGCTCCACGGCTGGCCAGGTCGGCTTCGCCTGGGGCTGGTACATGGTCTCGCCGAACTTCGGCTATCTGTGGCCCAGCGCCACGCAGCGTCCCGCGCCCTACAACACCAAGGACCTCGTGAAGGTGGTGGTGCTGATGACCGACGGCGCCTTCAACACGCCCTATTGCAAGGGCGTCATCGCCAAGGACGCGGGTTCGGGCAGCGGCGCGGCCAGCGACCACATCAACTGCAACGCCACCAATGGCGACGCCTTCACGCAGACCCGCAAGCTCTGCGACGCGATGAAGGATCCGGCGCTGAAGTTGACCATCTTCACCGTGGGTTTCGACGTCGGAAACGACGCCAGCGCGGTGAACATGCTGAAGTACTGCGCCACCGACGCCCAGCACGTCTATTTCCCGGCGACGGGCTCGGAGCTGAAGACCGCCTTCAAGTCGATCGCCCAGGAAATCTCGTCGCTGCGGATCGCCAAATAGAAAAGGCGGCGACCGGATGGCCGCCGCCCTTGATGTCGTCGGCTCGCCTAGGGCCTAGGCCAGCTTGATCTCGCGCAGGCGCTGCTGGAGGAATTCGTCGGCGGTGATCGACTCCGGATAGCGGTCCGGGTTCTCGGCCGTGACGCAGTTGGGCAGGGTCTTGATCTCGTAGTCCGACGCGAAATGCAGGAAGAACGGCGTCGAATAGCGCGGCACGCCGCGACGTTCCGGCGGCGGATTGACCACGCGGTGAATGGTCGACGGCAGCACGTGGTTGGTGAGCCGCTCGAGCATGTCGCCGATGTTGATCACCAGGCAGCCGGGCGGCGGGTTGATCGGCAGCCACTGGCCGTCGCGGTCCAGCACTTCCAGGCCGCCCTCCTCGGCGCCGAGCAGCAGGGTGATGGTGTTGATGTCGCCATGGGCGCCGGCGCGCACGCCGGTCGCGTCCATCGGGATCGGCGGGTAGTGCAGCAGGCGCAGCACGCTGTTGCCGTCCTGGACGGTCGGATAGAAGAAGTTGCGGTCCAGCTTCAGATACGCGGCGATCGCCTCCAGCACCTTGCCGCCCATGCCGTCCAGGGCGTTGTAGAGCCAGCTGACGTCATGCTTGAACGCCGGGGTCTCGGCCGGCCAGACATTGTCGGCCATGTGGGCGCGGAAGCGGTGGCCGGGCGGCAGCTCGCGGCCCATGTGCCAGAATTCCTTGAGGTCGTAGTGGTCGGCGCCCTTGGCGGTCTCGACGCCGAACGGGATATAGCCGCGCGCGCCGCCCTTGACGCCGGCGTACTGCTTCTTGGTCTCGACGGGCAGGGCGAAGAAGGCCTTGGCCGCGTCGACGGCGGCGTCGATGCGCGCTTGATCCAGGTCATAGTCGGACAGGACCGCGAAACCGTAGCGTTCGAAAGACGCGCCGAGCTCTTGCGAGAAGCGCGTGAAGTCCTTCGCGTACAGCGAGAAGGAAACCGGAGCGATGGCGGAGTTGGACACGTCGACGAGCCTTGGGTCTGCAAGCTTCTGAATGAGTAAGTTCCTTCTTACTACACCGCGCGGCGACGGACGCGAAGGGCGTTCGTCTCACCGACGGCGCGGGAGGGGAACTTGACCATAAGTCGGGCGTTTGCCCGTCGGACCTTGATCTACAACAAACGCACGAGGGTTGCGATGACGCGCAAGTTTGCTTTGGCCGCCGTTCTTGTGGGCGCGGGCGCCCTGGCCGCCTGCACGACCACCGACCCCTATACCGGAATGCCGGTTCGCAACAACACCGGCACGGGCGCGCTCGCCGGCGCCGGGGCCGGGGCTTTGCTCGGCTATCTGACGAACACCAACAAGGGCGAGCAGGGGCGCAAGAACGCCCTGATCGGCGCGGGGATCGGCGCCTTGGCCGGCGGCGCGATCGGCAACTACATGGATCGCCAGCAGGCCGACTTCCGTCGCAGCCTGGAAGGCTCGGGCGTCATGATCCGCCGCAACGGCGACCAGATCGTGCTGATCATGCCCAGCGACGTGACCTTCGCCGTCGATCGCTCGGACGTGCAGCCGCAGTTCACGCGGGTGCTGGACGACGTGGCGCGGACCTTGAACGCCTATTCCCAGACCACGATCGACGTGGTCGGCCACGCCGACTCCAGCGGGCCGGACGACTACAACCAGGTTCTCTCGGAGCGCCGGGCCAGCGCCGTCGCCGGCTATCTGACGAACCAAGGGCGGGTGCTGCCGGACCGCGTCTTCGTCGCCGGCATGGGCGAACGCCAGCCGATCGCCGACAATTCCACCGCCGCGGGCCGCGCTCAGAACCGCCGCGTCGAGATCGTCCTGCGTCCCCTGACGCGTTAAGCCTCGACCGCTTCGGGGCCCTTACGGGCACGAAGCGGTTGCTTTTCGCCGCTGTCGTCGCCAAGTCGTCACCTTCGAGCAATGCGAGGGCGAAGTGGCCAAGACAGCGAGCGATAGCGTCAGCCTGACGCGGCAGGCCTACGCCCTGACCGATGACCTGATGACGCCGAACGCGGCCGTCTACTGGGTCGATCTGCTGCTATCGGCCGCCTTGATGTGGGGCGGCTTTCTGCTGGCCGCGACCACGGCGAGCCTGGCGATTGGTCTGGTTGCGGGTCTCGTCAGCGTGCTGGCGCTCTATCGCGCGCTCAGCTTCATCCACGAGCTGACGCACATCCGCGACGACGAGGCGCCGGGTTTCCGCCTGGGCTGGAACGTGCTGGTCGGCGTGCCGCTGATGACGCCGTCGCTGATGTACGAGGGCGTGCACAACGTCCACCACGTCAAGGACCGGTTCGGCACGGCGCTGGACCCGGAATACCTGCCGCTGTCGCGCTACACGCCGCTGTCGCTGGCCGGCTTCCTGTTCGTGGCCCTGCTGGCGCCGATCGGCGTGCTGATCCGCTCGGCCATCATCATCCCGCTGTCGTTCCTGGTCCCGCCGCTGCGCCGTG
Organism: Caulobacter sp.; assembly: GCA_041905125.1. Taxonomy (GTDB): domain Bacteria; phylum Pseudomonadota; class Alphaproteobacteria; order Caulobacterales; family Caulobacteraceae; genus Caulobacter. The sequence goes on from JAYRLX010000051.1 coordinate 11,722, forward strand.
TGCTCAAGCAGCGCCTGTCGGCCCTGATCATCAATCCCGACTTCGTGCGCGAGGACATGGCCAAGATGCGCCCGGCCTGGCTGGTCCAGGACATCGCCTGCTGGCTGTGGTCGTGGGGGCTGATCGCCGCGACGGCCGCCGGCGTGCTGCCGATCCGCTTCGTGCTGACGGGCCTGGCGATCTTCTCGCTGGCCACCTTTGTCAACCAGGCCCGGACCTTGGTCGCGCACCACTGGGACAACGACGGCGGCAAGATGAGCCTGGACGAGCAGTTCCTGGACTCGGTCAATGTCCCGCCGCCGAACCTGGCGTCCGAGCTCTGGGCGCCGGTGGGCCTGCGCTACCACGCCCTGCACCATCTGCTGCCCAAGCTGCCCTACCACAATCTTGGCAAGGCCCACGCCCGGCTGGCCCAAGCCCTGACGCCAGACTCGCTGTATCATCGCGCTTCCCAGAAGGGCCTGTTCGAAGCTCTGACGGCCTTGTTCCGCCGCGTGGCGCAAAAGCCCGCCGCGGTTTCTCAGGGCCCGCACGCCGCCGAATAGTTGTGAGCGCTCGACAAGGCCAAGTTCTGGCGGCATGAGACCTATGCGCGGCGGGGCGATGTTTTCCCGCCGCCATCATGTCGAGCGTCCTATGTCGCTTTCCTTGTCGCTTCCCCGGCACCAGGCTGGCACCCGCGTATCGCCGGGGCGGCAGGGCGTCGCCGATTTCGCCGAGGCGATCGCCCCCGTCTTTGACACCCGCCTTCGCGACGTCGCGGCGTCGGGGCCGGATCTGTGGATCAGCAGCGTCAATGTCGGCCCCATGCTTCTGGGCTACGCCCACATGAGCGGCGGGACCTACAGCTATGGGCGCGACCATCGGAAGGTCGCCGCGACGGGTCTCGACCTCATCCTGGTCCAGATCATCGCCGAAGGGGGCGATCGTCGGGAGGCTTACCGCGGCGAGGTGGAGGCCTCGGTCGGGGACGTCTGCCTGCTGGACCTCACGCGACCGTTCCATTCGCAGGCCCAGGCCTGCGGAAACTTCAGTCTGGCTATTCCCCGTGAAGCGCTGGCGGCGCGCGATCGCGACCTCGACGACCTTCACGGCCGTGTCCTGAGACGCGACACCGCCGCGGCCCGGCTGTTCAAGAGCCATGTCGAGACGCTGTGGAGCGTGGCCGGAGAGCTCTCCGTGGCCGACGCGCCCATCGTCGGAAGAACCACCATCGATCTGCTCGCCGGGCTGGCCATGCCGGCGTCGGGCGATCCGGCGGCCCGGGCGGCGATCGCGGAGACTCAGCTTGGCCGCATCCGGCGCTTCATCGACGCCAACCTGGACGATCCGTATCTGGGCGCCGAGGTCTTGTGCCGGCGCTTCGGTCTTTCGCGAGCCTCGCTGTACCGCCTCTTCGCGCCGCTGGGCGGGGTCCGCGAGCATATCCAAAATCGACGCCTGCGCCGGGCGTTCGACGCCCTGACCGATCCCTCGTTGAGCCACCTGTCGCTGAGCCAGGTTGTCGAGGGCCACGGCTTCTCGGCCTGGTCCAGCTTCGCGCGGGCGTTCAAGGCCCGGTTCGGCCTCGCGCCCGGCGAGGCGCGCGAGATCGGCGCGGCGGCGGCCCTGCACGCCAGCGCCGCCGAGGCGCGCGGCCAGGGATTGCCCGACTGGCTCCGCGCCCTGGATGGCGCCGACCTCTAGAGCCTGTCTGGTTTAACCGCTCACGCGTAGACCTAACGCGCTCCAGCCTCTATTCCGCGCCTTCCTGCTGGGCCCGCTCGCGCAGTTCCTCGTCGAGGCTGGCGGTGTCCCACGCGCCGCCGGCGTCGCCGGGACGCATGCGGTGCAGGTCGGCGTCCAGCAGCCGGTCCATGGTCTGGGCCGCGTCGCGCGAGGCCAGGATATAGGCCTCCTCCTGGCCCCACATGGGACGCAGTTCCTCGAACATCCGGCGATCGTGGCGGCGGAAGAAGGCGGCCGCCCGATGTGCGCGGTGGGCCCGGAAGCCCAGCTTCTGCAACGCCGTGGCGCCCAGCGCGAGGGCCGACTCGAAGGTCTCGCGCTCGACCGCGTCGGCGCCGTTGGCCAGCAGGTCGTAGGCGTGTCGGCGATCCCAGGCCCGGGCCAGGATGATCAGGTCCGGGAAGGCCTTGCGCGCGGTCTCGACCAGTTCGACCGTCTTCTCGCGGTCGTCGAGGGCGACGATCAGCATCCGCGCGCGATCGGCGCCGGCTTGGCGCAGCAGATCCAGGCGCGTGGCGTCGCCATAGTGCACGCGGCGACCGAAGCGGCGCAGCAGCTCGATCTGCTCGATATCGCTGTCCAGCACCGTCGACTTGAACCCGTTGGCCGACAGCATGCGTCCCGCGATCTGCCCGAAGCGGCCAAAGCCGGCGATGATGATGTCCGGCTCGCCCTCGTCGAAATCGCCGGTGTCGGGGACGACGTCGGGAATGGCCGCGTCCATCAGGGCGGCGACGCGCTCGTAGAGGATCATGGCCACGGGGGTCAGGGCCATCGAGACCGCCACGGCGGCGGTCAGCAGGGCCGCCAGCGACGCGCCGATCACGCCCGCGCCGACCGTGAAGCTCAGCAGCACGAAGGCGAACTCGCCGCCCTGGGCCAGCGCCGCGGCCACCGCCATGGCGCCGCGCTTCGGCGCGCCGAACAGCAGGGCCAGGCCGTAGAGCACCAGGAATTTCAGGATCATCA
>JAYRLX010000487.1:0-2547 GCA_041905125.1 Caulobacter sp.
CTTCCCGCAAAAGGCCGGCGCGCCGGACTTCCGGACCGTGAAGGCCGCCGACCAGGCCGCCTGGATGGCCAAGTACTGCGACACGACCAAGCCCTTGCCGCTGTTCGAGATCGCGCTGGACGGCCTGACCCGTCAAGCCGTGCGCCGCGCCGCCGACACGCGGCTGCAGCCCGGCTACCGGGCCGACTTGGCGGTCAGCTTCCCGGCCGGGGGCCGCTACTGCGTCATCGACGCCGCCGCCCCCGCCGCCGGCAGCCCCTCGCAGCTGCCCGAAGCCGCCCGGGTCCTGGCCATCGCCGAGGTCGAGGACGATCCCTCGGCCAAGGGCGTCGACCCGGAAGTCGCGCTGCGCGACATGATGGTCGCCGCGGCCAAGCGCAACATCCCGGCCGGACCGACGCAGGACAAGGTCGTCGCCGACCTCGCCAGCCTAACCCTGTCGGCCTTCGTCTGGCACAAGACGATCGACAAGGCCGAGCTGAACGCCCCGGACCAGGAGCTGGTGTTCAATATCGACGTCAACGCCAAGCCTACCCGCTTCGAAGTCAACGGCCAGCCTTACGACCCGGCCCGCATCGATCGGCAGCTGAAGCTGGGCGACGTGCAGGAGTGGCGCCTGAGCTCGGCCTTCGCCGCCCATCCGTTCCACATCCACGTCAATCCGTTCCAGGTCGTTTCGGTCAAGACCAAGGCGGGCGTGGATGTCACCGATCCCAAGGGCGGGTCCTTCGATCCCGACTACGCGGGCATGATCGGCCAGTGGAAGGACACCCTGTTCGTCAAGCCGGACCTGATCGTCACCACCCGCACGCGCTACGAGCGCTACATCGGCGAGTTCGTCCTGCACTGTCACATCCTGGACCACGAGGACCAGGGCATGATGCAGAACGTCTCGATCGGCATCCCCGACGGCTTCGGCGGCGTCGCCACCGCTCACGGGCCGGCGGCCAAGCACCAGCACTAGAGCGTGACGCCGAAAGTGGGAACCGGTTTCGGCGGGAGTCACGCTCTAAGTGTTTGATTTAGAGCCTCGTTATCGCGCCAAAACGATTCCGTTTTGACGCGCGAGGCTCTAGACGGGTTTCACCGCCCCACAAACACCGCTGGCCGCTTGCCCATGAACGCCGTGCGCGCCTCGGCGTGGTCGGCCGACGCGGCCAGCGCGGGGATTTCGGCCTCGGTGCGCGTCAGCCCCGACGCCACGCGCTTGGTCGCGGCCACCGCCAGCGGTCCGCGCGAGGCGATCACCCTGGCCATGTCCAGCGCCGCGTCCCGCAGCGCCGCCGCGGGATGAACCTCGGCCACGACGCCGTCGGCCAGCGCCCGCGCCGCGTCGAACGGCGCGCCGGTCAGCAGGTGGGGCTTGGCGCGGCTCTCGCCCACCAGCTTCACCAGCCGGTCGGCCGAGGCGGTCAGCCCCATCCGCACCGCCGAGCAGGCGAAGCTGGCGCGGTCGCTGGCCAGGCGGATGTCGGCGGCGAGCGCCAGCTCCAGTCCGCCACCAATGCACCAGCCGTCGATCGCGGCGATCACCGGGACGCGGCAGGCGGCGACGCGGTCGCACATCGCCAGGAAGTTCAGGATCGCCGCCGTCTGCGCCGGGACGTCGCGGGTCATCGACTCCGCCAGGTCGTCGCCGGTGCAGAAGGCGCCGTTGCGGCCCGCCAGCACCACCGCCCGGACGGCCGGATCGGCCTCGACGGCGGCGAAGGCCCCCAGCAGGCGCTCGCGCTCGGCCAGGGCCAGGACGTTGGCGGGCGCCACGTCGAGTTCGACGAGGGCGATCGAAGAGTCAGGATGGGACAGATGGATCATCGGCGGCCACCGTGGCCCGCTCCCGGCTCGTCCGCAACCTTTCCGCCACGGCGCCCGTGCGGCCGATGTTGCGGCGCACAAGATTCTGCTTGCCAGTTTCAAACATCTGTCTCAGCGTAGGGATCTTCCGGAACGATTTTTGCGTTCGGAAGCCAAAAATGACCCGAAGGGGAGGTGTTTTTCGCGCCTTTACCGCCGGGCGCGCAGCCGAGTTTGACCTTCGAGCGTTGTTGCAGCGCAGAAGGAATGGGGAGTGAGATGACGACGCAGACGCTGGCGAAGACCGAGCTGAAGGACCTGTACGAGATCGGCGAGATCCCGCCGGCCTTCCACGTGCCGAAGACCATGTACGCCTGGAGCATCCGCAAGGAGCGCCACGGCAAGCCCTCGACGGCCATGCAGGTCGAGGTGGTCCCGGTCTGGGAGATCGGCGAGGACGAGGTGCTGGTCCTCGTGATGGCCGCCGGGGTCAATTACAACGGCGTCTGGGCCGCCCTCGGCGAGCCGATCAGCCCGCTGGACGGCCACAAGCAACCCTACCACATCGCCGGGTCCGACGCCTCGGGCATCGTCTGGAAGGTCGGCGCCAAGGTGAAGCGCTGGAAGCCTGGCGACGAGGTCGTCATCCACTGCAATCAGGACGACGGCGACGACGAGGAGTGCAACGGCGGCGACCCGATGTTCTCGCCCAGCCAGCGCATCTGGGGCTACGAGACGCCGGACGGCAGCTTC
>JAYRLX010000488.1:0-2545 GCA_041905125.1 Caulobacter sp.
CCTCGGCGTCGCGGACCACGCAGCCGACGGTGCCGGTGGGCAGGGCGTCCGGCGGATGGTTGTCCTCGAACGCCCCGGCGCGGGTGAACCAGGCGTCCGGATCCTCGACGGTCTCGAGGCCCTGCTCGGCGGCGAAGTCGATCGCGCCCTGGCCGGCCAGCATCACGTGGGGCGTCCGCTCCATCACCGCGCGGGCGGCCAGGATCGGGCTCTTGAAGCCTTGCAGGGCGGCGACCGACCCGGCCAGGCGGCTGGCGCCGTCCATCAGGCTGGCGTCCAGCTCGTATTCGCCGTCGGCGTTGGGCGAGGCGCCGCGGCCGGCGATGTAGAGGCCGCTGGCCTCTAGGGCGACGACGGTCTCGACGGCGACGTCCAGGGCGCTGGCCCCGGCGGCCAGGCGGTCGCGGGCGGCCTCGACCAGGCCGCGCATGTGGCCGATCTCGACGGCGTAATCGTGACCCCGTTTCGCGCCGGCGCCGCCGTGCAGGGCGAGGCTAAAACACTTGTTTGACATTCTGCTTCCTTGGCGACGCGTCCCGCGCTAGCGTCCCGGCCTTGATTAAAGACAATCGCAGGGAGAGGCGAGATGAAGGCGGTGCTCAGCAAGGCGGTCGGCGGGCCCGAGACCCTGGTGCTGGAGGAGCTGCCCGATCCCGTCGCCGGCCCCGGTCAGGTGCTGATCGACGTCAAGGCGTGCGGCGTCAACTATCCCGACGTGCTGATCATCGAGGACAAGTACCAGTTCAAGCCGCCGCGCCCGTTCGCGCCGGGCGGCGAGGTCTCGGGCGTGATCGCCGCGGTCGGCGAGGGCGTGAGCCGCTTCAAGGTCGGCGACCGGGTGCTGGCCTCGACCGGCTGGGGCGGCTACGCCGAGAAGCTGGCCCTGGAAGAGGGCCGCTGCACCCACATCCCCGACAACATGCCGTTCGACGAGGCCGCCGCCTTCGTCCTGACCTACGGCACCTCGTACTACGCCCTGAAGGACCGCGGCCATCTCAAAGCCGGCGAGACCCTGCTGGTGCTGGGCGCGGCTGGCGGCGTGGGCCTGGCGGCCGTGGAGCTGGCCAAGGCCATGGGCGCCAAGGTCGTGGCCGCCGCCTCCAGCCAGGAGAAGGTCGACCTCGCCATCAAGCACGGCGCCGACAGCGGCGTCGTCTATCCGCGCGGCCCGTTCGACAAGGACGGCCAGAAGGCCCTGGCCGAGCTCTTCAAGGGCGCCTGCGGGTCGAACGGCTGGGACGTGGCCTATGACGCGGTCGGCGGCGACTATTCCGAGGCGGCGATCCGGGCTTCGGGCTGGGAGGGCCGCTTCCTGGTGATCGGCTTCCCGTCGGGCATTCCCAAGGTGCCGCTGAACCTGACCCTGCTGAAGTCCTGCGACATCGTCGGGGTGTTCTGGGGCGCGTCCGTGGCGCGCGATCCCAAGGGCCACGCGGCGAACCTGAAGGACCTGATGGACCTCTACGCCGCCGGCAAGATCCGGCCCTACGTGTCCGAACGCTTCCCCCTGGCGCGGGCCGGCGAGGCGATCGCCCACCTCTCCAGCCGCAAGGCGATGGGCAAGGTGGTGATCACGATCGATTAACTACGTTTCGTTGGCCTTGGTTAAGGTTCGCTAATCGTCCTTCTTAGCGAAGCAGACAGGTTGCTCGGCGATTGTGCCCCCGGTCCGGTCGCCACCGCCCACGCTCACCCCACCGAGCCGAAGCGGCGGACGCCCGGGCCGCTCACACCTCGATGCGAACTTTTCCGCGTCGAGGCCGCCTCAGGGGGCGCAAGGTGACGCTAGGCAGGCGCGGCGACGGACAGGGGCCTTTTGGCGCCGTCGCCGCGCTTGCCGAGTTGCCGCCTCCCCGCGAGAAGCACGCCTTTTCGGGTATCGCGCTCTAGCCAAGACGCCCGCGCTTCGCGAAGATGATCAATGATCACCGATCCATGAGAGGTCGGACAACGCGGAGGGAAACGCCATGGTCGGACGTCTGGACGGCAAGGTCGCCGTCGTCACCGGGGGCTGCTCGGGCATCGGGCTCGGAACGGTCGAACTGTTCGTGGCGGAAGGCGCGCTCGTCGTCGCCGCCGACCTGCAGGACGAGAAGGGGGCGATGCTGGAAAAGCGCTTCCCCGACCGCGTCCGCTACGTCCGCTGCGACGTGACCTCGGAAGCCGATGTCGCCGCCGCCCTGGGCCGGGCCGAGAGCGCCTTCGGCGGGCTCGACATCCTGTTCAACAACGCTGGCCACGGCGGCACCCCGGCGGGTGTCGAGGACATGACGGTCGACGGTTGGGACAAGACCTTCGCCCTGCTGGTCCGCGGTCCGGCGATCGGCATGAAGCACGCCGTCCCGCTGATGGCCAAGCGCGGCGGCGGCTCGATCATCAACACCGCCTCGATCGCGGGGCTGCAGGCGGGCTTCGGTCCGCTGGCCTATTCGACGGCCAAGTGCGCCGTGATCCACATGAGCCGCTGCGCGGCCGCCGAGCTGTCGCCGCGCAAGATCCGCGTCAATGCGATCTGTCCCGGCCTGATCGCCACCTCGATCTTCGG
>JAYRLX010000489.1:0-2520 GCA_041905125.1 Caulobacter sp.
ACCTGCTTCGCAGGTCGTCCGCCCCCGAAGGGGGCAGAAGGACAAGAACCTTCCTCCCCCTCTGGGGGAGGGGGACCGGCGAACGCCGGTGGAGGGGGCTCGTCATGAAAAGGCCCGCCTACGCCGAGCTGCAGACCACCAGCAACTTCTCCTTCCTGCGCGGCGCCTCGCACGCGGAGGAGCTGGCCATCGCCGCCGAGGCGCTGGGGCTGAAGGCTGTTGGCATCGCTGACCGCAACAGCCTGGCCGGGGTGGTCCGCGCCTGGACGGCGGCCAAGCAGCGGAACGTCCGGGTTCTGACCGGCTGCCGGCTCGACTTCATGGACGGGACGCCCAGCCTGATCTGCTACCCGACCGACCGTGAGGCCTTCGCGCGCCTGACGCGCCTGCTGACCCTGGGCCAGCGGCGGGCCGAAAAGGGCCAGTGCCACCTGAGCTGGACGGATTTCCTGGACCACGCCGACGGGCAGATCGGCCTGATCGTCCCGCCCCGGACGCTGGACGAAGCCTTCGAGCGGGACCTGACCCGCATGGCCGGCGACCTGTCCGGACGGTCCTGGCTGGCCGCCAGCCGCGCCTACGCCGCCCAGGACCTGAAGCGGCTGGCCCGGCTCGACGTCCTGGGCCGGGCGGCCGGCGCGCCGATCGTGGCGACCAACGACGTGCTCTATCATGGCCCCGAGCGGCGGCCGCTGCAGGACGTCATCACCTGCGTGCGCGAGCACTGCGCGATCCACGAGGCGGGCTTCCGGCTGGAGGCCAACGCCGAGCGGCACCTGAAGTCGGCGGACGAGATGGCCCGCCTGTTCGAGCGCTGGCCGCGCGCGGTCGAGCGCACGGTCGAGATCGTCGAGCGCATCGGCTTCGACCTTGGCCAGATCAAGGAGCAGTACCCGGACGAGCCCGTGCCGCCGGGCAAGTCGGCCATGCAGCACCTGACCGACCTGACCTGGCAGGGGGCGGCCTGGCGCTATCCGAACGGCGTGCCGGACAAGGTGAAGGCCCAGCTGGAAGAAGAGCTGCGGCTGATCGCCAAGATGGACTACCCCAACTACTTCATCACCGTGCACGACATCGTCGGCAAGGCGCGGGAGATGGGCATCCTGTGCCAGGGGCGCGGCTCGGCGGCCAATTCCTCGGTCTGCTACTGCCTGGGCGTGACGGCGATCGACCCGACCGAGCACCGCCTGCTGTTCACCCGCTTCATCTCCGAGAACCGCGGCGAGCCGCCGGACATCGACGTCGACTTCGAGCACGAGCGGCGCGAGGAGGTGATGCAGTACGTCTATGACCGCTATGGCCGGGAATACGCCGCCATCTGCGGCACGGTGATCCACTATCGTCCGCGCAGCGCCATCCGCGACGTCGGCAAGGCCCTGGGCCTGACCGAGGATGTCACCAGCCTGCTGGCGGGCACGGTCTGGGGTAGCTGGGGCGATGGCTTGCCCGAGGAGCATCTACGCAATGCGGGTCTGGATCCGGACGCGCCGGAGATCGCCCGCGCCGTGGCGCTCGCCACCGAGCTCCTGAAATTCCCCCGCCACCTGTCGCAGCACGTCGGCGGCTTCGTCCTGACCAAGCGGCGCCTGGACGAGACCGTGCCGATCGGCAATGCGGCGATGAAGGACCGCACCTTCATCGAGTGGGACAAGGACGACATCGACAGCCTGTCCCTGATGAAGGTCGACGTGCTGGCCCTGGGCATGCTCAGCGCCATCCAGCGGGCGATGGGCATGCTGCGTGAGGACCACGGCCAGGCGTGGCTGAAGGACCTGGCCGACATTCCGAAAGAGGTCCCCGGCGTCTACGACATGCTGTGCAAGGCCGACAGCGTCGGGGTGTTCCAGGTCGAGAGCCGGGCCCAGATGTCGATGCTGCCGCGCCTGAAGCCGCGCGAGTTCTACGACCTGGTCATCGAGGTGGCGATCGTCCGCCCCGGCCCGATCCAGGGCGACATGGTCCATCCCTATCTGAAGCGAAAGAACGGGATCGAGCCGGTCGAGTGGCCCGCGCCTTCGCCGGAGCACGGCCCGGCGGACGAGCTGAAGGGCATCCTGGGCAAGACCTTCGGGGTGCCGCTGTTCCAGGAGCAGGCCATGAGCCTGGCCATCGAGGCGGCCAAGTTCACGCCCGACGAGGCCGACGGCCTGCGCAAGGCCATGGCCACCTTTCGCAACCTCGGCACCCCGGCCGAATATCGCGACAAGTTCGTCGAGGGCATGGTCCGGCGCGGCTATCAGCGCGACTTCGCCGAGCGCTGCTTCAAGCAGATCGAGGGCTTTGGCCACTACGGCTTTCCGGAAAGCCACGCGGCCAGCTTCGCCAAGCTGGTCTATGTCTCGGCCTGGATCAAATGGGCCTGGCCGGACGTGTTCTGCGCGGCCCTGATCAACTCCCAGCCGATGGGCTTCTATCAGCCGGCCCAGCTGGTCCGCGACGCGCGCGAGCACGGGGTCGAGGTCCTGCCGCCGGACATCCTGGCCAGCGAGTGGGACTGCACTTTAGAGCCCTCCTCCCCCT
>JAYRLX010000490.1:0-2510 GCA_041905125.1 Caulobacter sp.
GCACCGCTTCGACCGCGACGTCGAGGGCGAACGCCTGGCCGCGGCCGACGAAACCTTCTTCGCCGAACTGGCGAAGGGCGTTGTGACCAACCAGGCCAAGGTGGATCAGGGAATCGTCAAGCGCCTGGCCTCGGGCTGGCGGCTCGAGCGCCTGGACGCCACGGCGCGCGCAGTCCTGCGCGCGGGCGCCTACGAATTGATGTATCGGCCGGACGTTCCGACCGAAGTGGTCATCAATGAGTATGTCGAGATAGCGAAATCCTTTTTTGAGGGTCCTGAGTCAGGCTTCATCAATGGCGCCCTCGACGCGATCGCCCGTGATGCAAGAGACTGACGAAGAAGACTGGTTCGCTGAAGACGAGGCGCCATCCACAGCGGTGGCGCCCGCGACCGAATTCGACCATATCGAACGCCTGCTGCGTCCGCTGACGCGCGGCGATCCGGTCGCGCTCGACCTGCTGGACGACGCGGCCGTGCTGCCCTCGCGTCCGGGCTATGACCTGGTGATCACCAAGGACGCCATGGTCGGCGGCGTGCACTTCCTGGTCGACGAGGCGCTGGACATGGTCGCGCGCAAGCTGCTGCGCACCAATCTCTCCGACCTCGCCGCCAAGGGCGCCGAGCCCTACGGCTATTTCCTCTCCGTCGGCTGGCCTTCGGGCGCGGACGTCACCTCGCGCGAGACCTTCGCCCGGGGCCTGGCGGAAGACGGGGCGCTGTTCGACATCTCGCTGCTGGGCGGCGACACGGTGACCACCTCGGGGCCGCTGGTGCTGTCGGCGACCCTGCTGGGCTGGGTTCCCCAGGGCGAGGCGATCCTGCGTCGCGGCGCCAAGCCGGGCGACAAGCTCATGGTGTCCGGCACGATCGGAGACGGCTGGCTGGGCCTGCTGGCCCAATGGGGCGAGGTCGCCGATCCGGACGGCGGGCTTCTTCGCCGTTATCGCCAGCCTGAGCCGCGCATCGGCCTTCGCGAGTCGATGCGCCAGCACGCCAAGGCCGCCGCCGACGTCTCGGATGGCCTGCTGGCCGACAGCAGCCACATCGCCAAGGCCAGCGGCTGCCGCGTCCGCGTCGACCTGGAGCGCCTGCCGCTCTCGCCGGGCGGCCAAGCCTGGCTGGACATCCAGCCCGAGCAGGTCGAGGGGCGCATTTCCCTGGCCTCCGGCGGCGATGACTACGAGATCGTCTGCGCCGTCGATCCCAACGAGGCCTGGAACTTCCGCATCGCCGCCGCGGCGGCGGGCGTGAAGGTCAGCGAGATCGGCGAGTTCGTCGAGGGCGAGGGCGTGTCGGCCTACTACAAGGGCCGTGACGTGACCCCCTCGCGCCTGGGCTGGCTGCACGGCTAAAGCTTTCCGCCGGTAGGGGAATATCAAGCCCCGCTTGCTAGAAGCGGGGCATGAGCCCGACCTTTTCACGCCGATTTCTGCTGAGCCTCGCCGCCGTCGCGGTGACGGCCGGACCGGCGTTCGCGCGATCGGAGAAGAAGAAGGAAGGCGAGGGGCAAGCCCTCGACCCGACCTACAAGCTTGGCTCGATGACGATCCCGATCATCGCCAACGGCCGGATCGTGAACTACGTCTTCGTCGCCCTGACGCTGCGACTGACTTCCGGCACGGAGGTCGAGAGCTTCAAGACCCAGGAGCCGGCGCTGCGCGACGCCATCATGCGGGCCTCGTACCGCACGCCGTTCGTGCGCCAGGACACCTGGCAGGAAGTCGACGGGCCCCGCCTCCAGGCCTTCGTGCTTGGCCAATGCGCCATCCTGTTCGGCAAGGGCAAGGTCGCCGCCGTCGACATCGTCAAGCAGGTTCCGCGTCAGCACGTCATGCCGCCCAACGCCGCGGCCTTGCGCGCGCTTCAGCAGAAGTCGGACACGCCAAGCCCCTGAGTTCCCTCGCGCTCCGCCGCTTTTTCGCGCGGAATCGCTTGTTCTGACGCGGGTTGCGCGCCTCCCGGGCATCTGACAGTGTCCTTGGGATGACGCCGTTCGGCCGTCATTTTTCAGGGAGTACGAGGGGGCACGAGGCCAAAAGGCCCGCTTGTCGACCTCGACGGCGATTGAGTTGACTTGTTTGAGTTGGCTCAAGGTCGCCGCCGACGGATCGGCGTCCCCTCGTTGCAAAGAAGCGCGAAGGGGCGAAGAACCTAATGAGTCTTTGGCTTTATCTGGCCATCGGGGCCGGGCTTCTGGCGGTGCTGTACGGCGCCGTGCAGACGGCCAGTCTGATGCGGGCCTCGGCCGGCAACGCACGCATGCAGGAGATCGCCGCGGCGATCCAGGAAGGCGCTCAGGCCTATCTGCGGCGGCAATATCTCACCATCTCGATCGTCGGCGTGGTCATCCTCGTCGCCGTCTACTTGCTGATCGGTCAATGGGCAGCCCTCGGCTTCCTGGTCGGCGCGGTGCTGTCGGGCGCGGCGGGCTTCGCCGGCATGCTGATCTCGGTCCGGGCCAACGTCCGCACCGCCCAGGCTTCGTCGGAAGGCCTGGCCAAGGGCCTGTC
>JAYRLX010000491.1:0-2507 GCA_041905125.1 Caulobacter sp.
GCCCCCGTCGGCGCGGTGGCGGCGGCGCTGCTGGAGCTCAGCCTGTGCGGGCGGGCGACCTTGCTGCCCGGCGGCATGGCCTCGCTCTGAGGCCATACGACCAATATTGACGTATCGCGCCGCTAGACTGTCTTCCAGGTTCAGAGAAATGGCCGAAATGGCCGAAGTGGCCGCTGTTTTTCGTCCGGCCACTTCGGTCAGGTCACCGCCGATTGACAGCGAGGCTCCGGCCAACCACGTTCCCGCCCCTTCGAAAGGCGCACTCCCCGCATGAATCTCGTCGTCGTCGAGAGCCCCGCAAAGGCCAAGACCATCAACAAGTACCTGGGCTCGGACTACACGGTCCTGGCGTCCTACGGCCATGTCCGCGACCTGCCGTCCAAGGACGGTTCCGTCCTGCCCGACGACGACTTCGCCATGAGCTGGGAGGTCGACGCCAAGGCTTCCAAGCGGCTGAGCGAGATCGCCGAGGTCGCCAAGCGGTCCGACCGCGTCATCCTGGCCACCGACCCGGACCGTGAGGGCGAGGCCATCAGCTGGCACGTGCTGGAGGTGCTGAACAAGAAGAAGGCGCTGAAGGACGCGCAGGTCCAGCGCGTCACCTTCAACGCCATCACCAAGGCCGCCGTGCTGGAGGCCATGGCCGCCCCGCGCGACATCGACATGGAGCTGGTCGAGGCTTACCTGGCCCGCCGCGCGCTGGACTATCTGGTCGGCTTCACCCTGTCGCCGGTGCTGTGGCGCAAGCTTCCGGGCGCGCGGTCGGCCGGACGGGTGCAGTCGGTGGCGCTCCGTATCGTGGTCGACCGCGAGATGGAGATCGAGAAGTTCAAGGCCCAGGAATACTGGTCGGTCGAGGCCGACCTGATGGCCGACAGCCCGCCCTTCACCGCCCGCCTGGTCAAGCACGCCGGCAAGCGGGTGCAGCGGCTGGACATCGTCTCCGAAGCGATGGCGAGCGCCGCCCGCGACGCGATCAACGCCGGCGCCTTCACCATCGCCTCGGTGGAGAAGAAGCCGGTCAAGCGCGCGCCCAGCCCGCCCTTCATGACCTCGACCTTGCAGCAGGAGGCGTCGCGCAAGCTGGGCTTCACCGCCCAGCGCACCATGCAGGCGGCCCAGAAGCTTTACGAGGGCGTGGACGACCAGGGCGGCCTGATCACCTATATGCGGACCGACGGCCTGTACGTCAGTCCCGAGGGAATCGCTCAGGCCCGCGAAGTGATTCAGCAGCGCTTCGGTCCCGCCTACGTCCCGGAAAGTCCACGCTATTACAAGACGAAGGCCAAGAACGCTCAGGAAGCGCACGAGGCCATCCGGCCGACCAACATGGCCCGAGCGCCCGAGACTCTGCGGCTCGAACCGGACCTGCAGCGCCTCTACGAGCTGATCTGGAAGCGCACCATCGCCAGCCAGATGGAGAGCGCTCGGCTGGACCGGACCACGGTCGAGATCGAGAGCGCAGACGGCCAGACGGGCCTGCGCGCCACCGGCCAGGTGGTCGCCTTCGACGGCTTCATCGCCGTCTATGAGGAAGGCCGGGACGAGAAGCCGAAGGATGGCGACTACGAGGACGACACCACCCGCCTGCCCGCGCTGAAGGAAGGCGCCAGGGCCAAGATCGAGGCGATCCGCGCCGAGCAGCACTTCACCGAGCCACCGCCGCGCTATTCCGAGGCCACCCTGGTCAAGAAGCTGGAGGAGCTGGGGATCGGCCGTCCGTCGACCTACGCCTCGATCCTGACCACCCTGCGCGACCGCGAGTACGTGCGGATGGACAAGAACCGGTTCTATCCCGAGGACAAGGGCCGGCTGGTCACAGCCTTCCTGGAGAAATTCTTCGAGCGCTGGGTCGAGTACGACTTCACCGCAGCGCTGGAGACCCGGCTGGACGAGGTCTCGGCCGGCGAGCTGGACTGGAAGGTGCTGCTGCGCGACTTCTGGAAGGAGTTCCACGCGGCGACCCAGGCCGCCGGTGAGTTGCGCACCACGGCGATCCTGGACGCGCTGAACGAGTCGCTCGGGCCGCACATCTTCCCGGACAAGGGCGACGGCGCCGACCCGCGCGAGTGCCCGCTGTGTCATCAGGGGCAGCTGAGTCTGAAGACCAGCCGGTTCGGGGCCTTCATCGGCTGCTCGCGCTATCCCGAGTGCAAATACACCCGACCGGTGGCCGCGCCCGACGCCGAAAACGGCGGAGCCGAGGGCGGCGATCGGGAGCTGGGGGTGGATCCGGTCACGGGTCAGCCGGTGTCGCTGAAGATCGGCCGCTTCGGCCCTTACGTCGAAACCGCCGGGGACGGCGACAAGCCGAAGCGCTCGTCCCTGCCCAAGGGCTGGTCGCCGGCGGGCATGGATCTGGAGCGGGCGCTGCGCCTGCTGGCCCTGCCGCGCGAAGTGGGCGTCCACCCGGAGGACGGCAAGCCGATCACGGCGGGCCTGGGCCGCTACGGTCCCTTCGTGCAACACGCGGGGACTTACGCCAATGTTTCTGATATTGAAGAGGT
>JAYRLX010000492.1:0-2506 GCA_041905125.1 Caulobacter sp.
CTACAACGACCTGTCGTGCCCGTTCTTCGCCTCGCGCCTGGTCGTCGACGCCATGCCGGCGACGGCCGCCGGCCGGGTGACCCTGTCCAACTATCCGGGCGGCCACATGTTCTACAGCCGTCCCGACAGCGGCGCGGCGTTCCGCAAGGACGTGATGGCGCTGTACGGCGCGAAATAATCGAAGGCCTGTCGGCGGGGAGCTTCCACGAACGTCCTGAGGTCCAGCGATCGAGGAACGACCGATGATGAAGCCCCCCGCCGCGTCCATCGACGACTATCTCTCCAAGCTGCCCGCCGAGCAGCGCTTGGCGTTGGAGACCCTTCGCGGTCAGATCCGCGCCCTGGCGCCCGACGCCGTGGAAGCCATCAGCTACGGCCTGCCGACCTTCAAGCTGAACGGCAATCTCGTGCACTTCGGCGCGGCGGCGAAGCATTGCGCCTTCTATCCGGGCGCGGTGGTCACGCAGTTCGCCGATCGCCTGAAGGGCTTCGAGACCGCCAAGGGCACGATCCGCTTCCAACCCGACGCGCCGCTGCCGCCGGACCTGATCGCCGACATCGTCCGCCATCGCATCGCCCAGAACGCTGCGATCGCGGCGGAGCGAAAGGCGCGGAAGAGGCGCTAGACGAAGGGCCGGCCGCGCCTCGGGCGCGGCGCGGCCTCATCGCTGATCAGGCCTTGGCGGCGACCGGCAGGCGAAATGGCGCGCCCAGGCGGTTGAAGGCGTTCATCGCCGCGATGGCGATCGTGAGATCCACCAGCTCCCTTGGCGCGAACACCTCGGCCGCCGCCGCGTAGGCCTCGTCCGAGGCGTGGGTTTCGCTCACCCGCGTCACTTCCTCGGCCCAGGCCAGGGCGGCGCGCTCCTGGTCGGAGAAGAGGTGAGGAACCTCGTCCCACACGGGAGCCAGCACGAGCTTGTCGACGGACATGGTCTTGAGCAGGTCGCGGCTGTGCAGATCGATGCAGTGGGCGCAGCCGTTGATTTGGGAGACCCGCAGGAACACCAGATGGATCAGCTCGGCGGGCAGGCTGCTGGCCTTGGTGACGTAGTGGTGGACCCCGAACAGGGCCTTCGCGCCTTCGGGGGCGACCTCGGACCAATTCAAACGCGTCATGTTCGTCTTCTCCTTTCGCGCCGATAGGGCGTCGAAAGTCAGACGAAGCTCACGCGGCCGATGTGACGGACGCGCGCGGGTTTTCCGCGAAAGAGGCGCTAGCGCGCCAGCCGCCCGTCCTCGAGCGCGCTGGGCTCGAACGAGAAGATCACTTCGGGATCGGGCTTGGCGACCGCCTTGGCGATCTTCTTGTCGCCGGCGGCGTGCAGCAGCCAGCGGATGACGTTCAGCCGGGCGGCCTTCTTGTGGTCGGCGCGAACGCAGATCCACGGCGCGACGTCGCTGTGGGTGCGCATCAGCATCTCGTCGCGCGCCGCGGTGTAGGCGTCCCACTTCTCCTCGGCGACCTTGTCGAGGTCGCTGGTCTTGAAGGCCTTCAGCGGGTCCTCGCGGCGGGCCTTCAGGCGCTTGGCCTGCTCCTCGCGGCTGATATCGAGCCAGAACTTCACATAGCGGGTGTCGTTCTCGACCAGCATCCGCTCGAAGGCGGGGACATCGCGCAGGAATTGCTCCTGCTGCTGGGCCGTCGAGAAGTCCATCACCCGCTCGACCCCAGCGCGATTGTACCAGGAGCGGTTGAACAGGACCGCCTCGCCGCACGCCGGCAGATATTCGACATAGCGCTGGAAGTACCACTCGCTGGCTTCGCGTTCGGTCGGCTTGGGCAGGGCGACGACCATGGTGGCGCGCTTGGAGAGGTGCTCGACGATGCGGGCGATGGTGCCGTCCTTGCCGGCCGCGTCGCGGCCCTCGAAGATGGCCAGGATCTTCCAGCCGTCCTTGATGGCCTTCTTCTGCATGGCGATCAGCGCCAGCTGCAGCTGGACGAGTTCGTTGTCGTAGTCGTCGGACTTGCTCATGACGGCGAGCCTACCCCTCAAAAGTAGAGTTGCGCTAGAAGGACGCCATGATCCGTCTCTTCGTTCCCAACGACCTGTCGGCCGGGGCCGGCGTCGTCCCCACCGTCGACCAGTCCCGCTACCTCACCTCGGTCATGCGCCTGTCGGTCGGCGACGAGGTGCTGCTGTTCAACGGCCGCGACGGCGAGTGGCGCGCCAGCATCGTCGAGGCGACCAAGCGTGGCTGCCTGCTCAAGGCCGAGGAGCAGACCCGTCCCATGCACATCGGGCCGGACCTCGACCTGATCATCGCCATGGTCAAGCGCGGGCGGGTGGAGACCATCGTCGAAAAGGCCGCCGAGCTGGGCGCGCGCCGCGTGCGCCTGACGATCACGCGGCGTACGAACGTCGACTTCGTCAAGCTGGGCCGCCTGGACGCCATCGCCATGGAAGCGGCCGAGCAGACAGGGCGCCTCGACGTGCCCGAGATCGTCGACCCCGAGAAGCTGGACAAGATCCTGGACGGCTGGGACCCGGCGCGACGCCTC
>JAYRLX010000052.1:0-14057 GCA_041905125.1 Caulobacter sp.
GGTCAGCGGCAACGCCGGCGTGCGCTACGCCGAGACCAAGCAGTTGGCCAGCGGCACGCTGATCAGCGGCTCGACCCCGGTGCCCGTCGCCTATCTGAAGGAATACAAGAACTGGCTGCCCAGCCTGAACGTGAAGGCCGAGCTGCGTGACGACCTGATCGCCCGCTTCGCGGTCTCGCGCGTCGTCAACCGTCCGAACGTCACCGACAGCGCGCCGCGGATCACCGTCTCGCGCGACTCGCCGACGGCTTCGGGCGGCAACCCGGACCTCGATCCGTTCCTGGCCGACCAGTACGACGCCTCGCTGGAGTGGTATCCCGCTCCGACGACGGCGGTCACCGGCGCGGTCTTCGTCAAGACGATGGACAACTACATCACCGCCCAGAACACCACGATCCAGGTGCCGGGCCGCGGCGACGTCCTGCTGTCCAGCAACGTCAACGGCGGCGACGCCAAGGTCACCGGCTTCGAGGCGGCCTATAATCAGTCGCTGAACTTCCTGCCGGCGCCGTTCGACGGCTTCGGCGTGCAGGCCTCGGTGACCCTGGTCGACAGCAAGGCGAACTACTTCGCCGGCAATCGCCAGATCAAGGACGACCTCGTGGGCCTGTCCAAGCGCAGCTACAACCTGGTTGGCTACTACGAAAAGGGTCCGATCAGCGCCCGCCTCGGCTGGTTCTGGCGCTCGCGCTACCTGTCGTCGATCGGCAGCACCACCCAGGCCCAGTCCTACATCGACGCCTATGGCTCGCTGGACGGCTCGCTGTCCTACCAGATCACCCCGCAATACGCGGTGACCCTAGAAGGTTCGAACCTGACCGACGAGATCCGCTACGTCTACGGCAAGTCCAAGGACCAGCCGATGGAGATCTATCACTGGGGCCGCACGGTCTCGCTAACCCTCCGCGGCAAGTTCTGATCCTTCCCCCGAACGCCCTCTCCTCTTGAGGTCGTCACCTTACGCGGACCGGTCGCATCCCGATCGGTCCGCGCCTTTCCTTCTGACGAAGTCGCCATGCGCCCGCTTCACTTGGCGCCGCAATGCAGTCACTCCGACTCCATGATTGACAAGGCCCCGGGCCTCTCCAGGGCTCGCGTTGTCGATCGCGACGCC
Organism: Caulobacter sp.; assembly: GCA_041905125.1. Taxonomy (GTDB): domain Bacteria; phylum Pseudomonadota; class Alphaproteobacteria; order Caulobacterales; family Caulobacteraceae; genus Caulobacter. Next base: position 1,115 of record JAYRLX010000052.1, read on the forward strand.
AGACTGGACAAGGCGCTGATTTTCGCGTTGAGGCGAGACATGCGCCAACTGAATTCAGAAGAGACGGTCCAAGGTTCGTTCTTCGACTCGCGCGGGATGTCGATCACCGATGCGGCGGCGGGCTGGACCCAAGCGCTCAGCGTCCTTTTCGACGTTCGGATCGGCGGCGACGTAGACCATTTCCAAGGCCTGGCTGGCGGCTATGCCCTGGATCAACTGCTACTGGGACGCAGCCGGTCGATCGCCCAAACCTTCGACCGGTCTCGCTATCGCACCGCTAGCGACGGACTTTCGAACTATCTGCTGCAATTCTATATCGAGGGCGCCTGCGGACAGCGCCACGCCACCTCGGACGCCTGGACCAGACCAGGGGACTTACTGATCATAGACCTCGCCCAGCCGCTGGCCACGGCGGCCAGCGCCTTCGAAAACCTCAACCTCTTCGTGCCCAGACGTTTGCTGGCGCCCCTGCTTACGGCCCCCGACGCGCTCCATCTGACGGTGCTGCGCCGAGAAGAGCCGCTCGTCGCCCTGCTGCTTGGGCATTTGCGAATGCTGATGGAACTAGCCCCGTCGCTGACGCGCGGCCAAGCCGCCAAACTCGTTGGCCCAACCGTGGAGCTGGCCGCGGCCGCGATCAACGGTCAGATCGATGAGACATGGGCGTCGAGCGTCAACCAGTCTCTTTTGGAACAGATTTGTCACGGCATCGAAGCCCAACTCACGGATCGTTCGCTCACGGCCGAAGCTGTCGCCGGTCGGTTCGGCATATCCGAACGCAAGCTTTACTACCTGTTCAAGGATTTGGGCGGCTTTTCCGGCTATGTCCGCCAGCGCCGGCTGCATGCGGTGCGCGCCCGGCTGGCGGAGCCGCGCGCCCAAGGCGAAACGATCGCCAGCATATCCGAGGCCTATGGCTTCACCCACCGGTCCAGCTTTGTCTCGGCGTTCCGCAGCCTCTATGGCATGACCCCCCGCGAGTTCCGCAGCCTCGCGGCCGCGCGCGCGCCCCTGGTCGACGCTGGCTTGCCCTCCGACTGGCGGCGCTGGATCGCCGAGTTGCGCTAGAGCGCACAAATCGCCCCCCGGAATTGCGTCCCACCGCACATTGAGCGCCAGGAGCCCGGCGTTCACTTTCCTTTCCCCAAAAGCTCCGTTCCCTGCGCCTCCGTGAGCGTTCGGGGCAAAAATCGATGAGCCGGTCGGGGTCCAAAACCTATATGCGCCGTGAGGGCGTTAGCCTGCGCGATTGGGATGACGACGCCCGAAGCGGCTACGCTCGACTGGTGTCGGACCCGCGGGTGATGGCCTTCATTTCGGACGGCAGGACTCGATCATTCGAGCAGGCCGCCGGCGAGGTCGACGCCTTCAATCGGGAACTTCAGACGCGCGGCTGGTCACGCTGGGCGGTCCGGCGCGAAGAGACCGGCGCTTTTCTTGGCTATTCGGGCTTCGCGCTAAAGGAATACGGCATCAACTTCGGCCAGCGCTTTTTCCCCAAGCTATGGCGCTCAAGGGCGCCGATCGCGGCGGCGCATTTGGCTCTTGAGTACGGATTCCTAACCCTAGGGTTCGACCACATCCACACCCTGACCAACCTGAACCACACGATGGCGATCCAGTTGAACCGCAATTATCTGGGCGTCGACGATGACTATGGCGTCGTCTGCGACACGCCGTTCGGCCCCCACCTGCGTATCGACGTCACCCGCGCCATGTTCCTGGCCGGACTACAGCGTAACCGCGAGCGGATTTTCAGACGGACAGTCAGCGCCGGCGGAAAGGACGGGCCATCAGACTTCGCGCCCCCGGCGACCTTGGCATGACGCGCCCGCCTCTGGGGGTTCCGGTAAGCCAGCTATGCGACCTGGAGACTTGGCGCGCTAAAGCGAACCCGCCTGTCTGGTACTGGCCTATCGGGATCGCCCTGGCGGCGGGCCGGATGGCGCTGGCGATCCTGGCCGCGCCACTGGCCATGGCCCTTCCGCCGGGCGTTTCCTCTCGACTGTTTCCACTGATCCGCCGGGCGATGGGCGTGCGCGTCATCAGCAACCTCCGCGGCGAAGAGCTGGTCCGTCTGACGGACGGATGCGTGGTGGCGCTGAACCATATCAGCGTATTCGACCTGCTGGCGGTATGCGGTCAGCCGCGGGCCTGTATCGCCATCGGTCAGGACGGCGGCGCGCTGGGCCGGGCGAGCATCATGCCGCTGGCGCGCGGCTCAGGCGCCCAGCTATGGCGGGTCGCCGACCGTAGGGCTCTGGCCCGCCACATCGCCGCGTGGCGCGCGCAGCCCTCTGGAACGAGCCTCTATGTGTCGCCCGAAGAGACCATTGGTAATCAGCGGGGCTTGTTCCAATTTCAGCCGAGTTTCCTGGCCCGCGGGTTCCCGGTCGTACCGGCGGCCCTGCGCCTGACCACGCCCTTTGGTCTGAACGCCGATCCGCTGTTGTCGTCCAAACCGGCCAACTTCCTGCGCCTGCTGGCCATGCCCGCCGTTACGTTCAAGCTAGACTACCTGCCCCGGCTGACGCGCGGGCCGGACGAGTCCAAGACCGCCTTCGCAAAGCGGGTCCAGCAGGCGATCGCCGACCATCTAGGCGTGGCCGCCACCGACTGGCGGCCTGAACACAAGCACGCCCTGCGTGCGCGACTGAGGCGTGGCGAGACGTGAGCCGCTCGCTCTTGGGCGGCAACGTCATCTTCGATTACGACCAAACCCTGGTTCCCGAAGAGAGCTTGCGGGAGGTGCTCAACCTCAGCCTTCTCCGTCGCCGGAATGGCGAGGCTAGAATAGCGGCTCTGCAGGCGCGCTCGCGGCGGTTCATGGCCGGCGCCGCGCGTCCGGAGGATCCGCTGATCCTGCTGGGCGCGCTGCTGTCTATCCGGCGAGAAGCGATCGACGACTATGTCGCTGGAGCGTTGGATCGGATCACACCGTTCGCCCCCCTGTTCCGGTCGCTACGCCAACGAGGAGCGCGGCTATTCATTGTGTCGGCCGCGTTCCACGACTGGCTAAGCCCCATCGGCGCCGCCTACGGCTTTCCCACCGAGGCCATCGCCGCCAACCGCTTGCGCTGGATTGGAAGGCAGGTCGTCGGGGTGGCCGATTGGGCCCTTCTGACGTCCGTCGACAAAACCGCCCTGGTCCGTCGATGGCGCCGCGAGGCGGCTCTGAGCGGACCCACCGTGATGGTCGGCGACGGCGCCGGCGACTTGGCCATCCACACCCGTGGGCTGGCCCAAGGTTTCGTCTCCGCCAGCTACTATTGCCATGGCGCGACCGCCGAAGGAGACCTCGCGCGGCGCGCTCGGGCGATCGAGAATCTGGAGCCCATGATCGTCGATCTCCTGGCTCGAATTTCCGATGGAGCGCATCGACCATAGCTCCCTCAACCGGAGCCTCGCGCCAGAAGTGGAACGTGGCGGGCTCCAAGAAGCTGACATTCGCCGATAAGCCCGATCAGAAGATGAGCGCCCCTGGGAGCGGGATTGCGCTCCAGCGTGTGCAACGTCGCGTTTAGGTAATCTTGGGCTGTTGACCTGATCCGGGGCGCCGTCCATCCCCGTTGGGGTCGCGCCCTGCTTGTCCCGACAGGACGGCCGACGCATTGTGGAGCAGCGCAGCCGTCGCTTCTCAGAGCCGGCGATCTCAAGCTTGGAAGCGGACGCACGAGCATGGCTGATTTCATCGAGAACCGCACATTCGATGAAATCCAGTTGGGCGACGTCGATAGCCTGAGCCGCACGCTGGCGCCCGAGGACCTGGAGCTGTCACGCGCCCTGGCTGGCGGCGATGGCGCCGAACCTGCGTGGACGGTATGGACCGCAGGTCTGCTGACCGCGCTCATCGGCCTTCGCCTGCCCGGACCGGGGGCGGAGACGATCAGCCAGACGCTGAGATTCCTGGCCGCGCCCGTCGTCGGCGACACCATCACCGCCACGGTCCAGGCGCGAGAGAAGGGCCCCGGCTCCATCGTCGCCTTCGACTGCCGCCTGACCGGCTCGGGTGGCGAACTGCTGGCCAGCGGCGAGGCGGAAGTTCGCGCGCCCGTCCAGAAGCTGCGCCGCGCCATAGAGGTTCCGCCCGACATCCGCGTTTCGGACCACGACGGCTACCGGCGACTGATCGAGGCGACACGCGGCGGTCCTCCCGCGCCGACCGCCGTCATTCATCCGTGCAGCGCCGCGGCCTTGCTGGCCGCCGTCGACGCCGCCGAGGCGGGGCTGATCGCGCCGATCCTGGTCGGGCCTGAAAGCAAGATCCGTAAGGCGGCCGAGGAAGCTGGAAAGTCGCTGGCCGGCTTGCGCATCGTCCCCGCGGCCCACAGCCACGAGGCCGCCGCCAAGGCCGTGGAGCTGGCGCGCGCCGGCGAGGCCCAACTGCTGATGAAGGGCTCGCTGCACACCGACGAGCTGATGGGCGCGGTTGTCGCCGCGGCGACCGGCCTGCGCACGGAACGCCGGATCAGCCACGTCTATGTCATGGACGTCCCGTCTCATCCCGCGCCCCTGCTTATTACCGACGCGGCGATCAACATCGCGCCAACCTTGCTGGAGAAGGCCGACATTATCCGTAACGCCATCGACCTGGCCCACGTCATCGGCATCGAGCAGCCGCGCGTGGCGATCCTGTCGGCGGTGGAGACGGTCAATCCGGCCCTCCCCTCCACGCTGGAGGCGGCCGCCCTGTGCAAGATGGCCGACCGGGGGCAGATCACCGGCGGCCTGCTGGACGGGCCACTGGCCTTCGACAACGCCGTCTCTGAAGCCGCCGCCGCCGAGAAGGGCATCGTCTCGCCCGTGGCCGGCAAGGCCGACATCCTCGTGGCCCCGAATCTGGAAGCCGGCAACATGCTGGCCAAGCAACTGACCTTCCTGGGCGGCGCCGACGCCGCCGGCGTCGTGCTGGGCGCGCGGGTGCCGATCATTCTGACCAGTCGGGCCGACAGCCTGCGCACGCGACTGGCCTCCTGCGCCGTAGCCGTGCTGATGGCGCGCGCGGCCACCAAGGCGGCCCCGGGCCTGGCCAAGGAGAGCGCGGCGTGAAGGCGGTCGTCAGCCTCAATTCCGGCTCTTCCAGCATCAAGTTCTCGCTGTTCGCGGTCGATGGCCAGGGCCCGCCGAGGCTCTCGGCCGGCGGCAAGATCGAGAAGATCGGCATCGCCCCGGAGCTGATCGCCAAGACCATCGAGGGCGAGGTCCTGCTGCAGCACGCCTGGCCCGACGGCGCCGCCCTGCGCCACGCCGACCTTCTGGAGTTTCTGTTCGCCTGGGCTGTCCAGCATCTGCAAGATCGCGAGATCATCGCCATCGGTCACCGCGTCGTGCACGGCGGAGTCGACTTCGCCGCGCCGCGCCGGGTGACGCCCGACCTGCTGGCGGCGCTTGAAAAGCTGAGCCCCCTGGCTCCGCTACACCAGCCCCACAACCTGGCCGCCATCCACGCCATCGCCCGCCTGGCGCCGGACCTGCCGCAGGTCGCCTGCTTCGACACGGCGTTCCATCACGACCGGCCGGAGATCGCGACCTGGTTCGCCCTGCCTCGCGAGTTGCACGCGCGCGGCATCCGTCGCTATGGCTTTCACGGCCTTTCCTACGAATTCATCGCCCGCCGCCTGCGCGAGATCGACCCGGTCCTGGCGAGCGGCCGGGTCATCGCCGCCCACCTGGGCAACGGCGCCAGCCTTTGCGCCATGCTCGACGGCAAGAGCGTCGACACCACCATGGGCTTCACCGCCTTGGACGGCCTGGTGATGGGCACGCGGTCGGGCGCGCTGGATCCCGGCGTGGTGCTGCATCTGCAAACCCAGCTGGGCATGAGCCCGACCCAGGTCGAGGATCTGCTGTACCGGAAGTCGGGTCTGCTGGGGGTGTCGGGCGTCTCCAGCGACATGCGCGCCCTGTCCGCCAGCGCTGCGCCGGAGGCCGAGGAGGCCATCGAACTGTTCGCCTGGCGCGCGGCTCGCGAAATCGCCGCCCTGACGGCCAGCCTGGGCGGGCTGGACGGCTTGGTGTTCACCGCCGGGATCGGCGAGAAGCACGCCGACGTGCGCGCCCGGATCGCCCGGCGCCTGGAATGGATGGGCCTGCATCTCGACGAGAAGGCCAACGCCATCAACGCCGCCCATCTTTCGACGCCCGACAGTCGCGTGCAGGCGCTGGTCATTCCCACCGACGAGGAGCTGATGATCGCCCTGCACACCCTGCGGGTGGCGCGCGAGGATCAAGCCACGCCCAGCGGCCATTAGACATCGGCCTCAACCTGGCGGGTCAGCGTCACCCCCGCCTCCCGATCGGACTCTGCGCGCCAGCCTCCGCGCCCCCTATGAGCCGGGCGCAGGACAGCGCCAAGCGCCTCAACGGCGACCGGAGCTTTGGCGATAGCCCCTTGCTGGTCCTTGCGCTGGCTGGCCACGTTGTGTCGGCCTACGCTCGGCGCGGCCTCTTGCGCTATGAGTTCAGCGGGCCTGAACTCGGGACGACTGGCGCCGGCTTCAGCGCGAGTGCGGATGCAAGATCTCTGGACACGCCGGCCTCACACGCGTTCCTGAATTCACGTGGCGACCGGCCGTATTGTTCGCGGAAGGCTCTGCTGAAATGCGCAGAGCCGTTGAAGCCCCAGCGAAAGCAGATCTCTGAGATTGAAAGCCGCGCATGCTGCGGACTGGCCAGGTCGATCCGGCACCGCTCCAGGCGACGCGAGCGCAAATAGTGGCTGAAGGTCTCGTTGGCTGAGGCGAACAGCTTCTGCACATAGCGTGGCGACACGCCCTCCTCGTCCGCCACGCGACGGAGCGACAGGTCCGGATCCGGCAGCAGGGTCTCGATGGTTTGGCAGAGGCGCTGCAGATGCGCTGTCGGCGTCGAGGGATCCAGAGCGTCGGATGAGGCCGCGCCCCGCTCCAGCAGGCACTGAGCCAAGAATTCCGTCAGAGCCAGATCGACCGGTCGCAACTGATCGACCGACAAGTTTTCCAGTTCCTCGGCCGTACCGCGCAGCAGGTCGGACAGGATGCGTGGCACGCCTTCGGATCCCGCCAGCCACCCTACGCGCAAGTTAAAGGGTTTGATCAGGCGGTGATCCAGGGCGACGCGGGGGGCGCGGACGAAGAGCAGGCGCGAGCGGGTGTCGAGGCGAAGCGCCGCCGCCTGCCCTGTGGGGCCAAAGGCGATGTCTCCGGGTGAGACGCCGACAGCCAGATCATCGGTCACCAGGGTCGCTTCGCCATGTAGCAAAACGGCCAGCCACACAGCGGCAGGCTGCCCCGAGAGCCGGCCCGAAATCGTCTGGGCGCCGGCTTCGACCAGGGCGAACTCGATGCCCAAGGGGGAGGTCAGGCAGATCACCGAAGCCGCGGCCGGCTCGCCGGCCGATAGTCCCTCGATCGGCAGACCCAGGCGCCCCATCGCGTCACGCCAGGCCTCGGCCCGTTCGGCGCGGGGATGGCTCTCGGTGCTGAACGACCAAGCCTTCATCGTCCTATTCCTTGAGCTTGGGGAAGATGTCGCGGGGAATCCGGACGTGGCAGCCCTGGGTGCCGTCGACGACCTGGGTGACGCCAAAATCCGCGGCCACGCTCATCAGCGAATAGGCGTCATTCTTCGATAGTCCCACCTGGTCGCTGAGCAGGCTCAGCATCTTGGTCGAAGCGTCCCGCATGGCCAGGTTCAGGTCTTCATTGAAGCCGTGGACGATCCACCACTTGGGCGTCTCCAGCAGAGGACCGGGGGTCTGGATGTCCTTGCGGAGGACGATCTGCATCAGGACGTTCAGCGAGCTCTCGATGGCGGTGCCCGACAGCTCGCCGTCGCCCTGGCTGACGTGGGGATCGCCGATGGAGAACAGGCCGCCGTCGACTTGGACGGTATAGTACATCGTCGCCCCGGCCGCGATGCGCCAGTTGTCGATGTTGCCGCCGTGCTCGCCGGGCGGAATGGTGCTGACGCGGCCGTCGACCGCCGGCGCGACGCCCGCGGTTCCCAGGTGAGGCCGGGCCGGAATACGCACCCCCTTCAGCGCCGGCTGCCGGTCACATTCGGGGCAATGGGTGATCGTGCCCGGGATCAGGTATTTGCCTTCGAAGTCATAGGCGTAAAGCGCGCTGGCGGTGTTGGTGTTCGGATCCAGTTCGTAGATCGTCACCCGCTCCTTCTCGCCGAACTCCTTGTAGAGATAGCCCCAGTTGGCCGCGAGGTTAGAGCCGTAGTTGTTCCGCGGGACCATGCGCAGATAGCGCACCTCCAGCACATCGCCGGGCTTGGCGTCCTCGACATAGATCGGCCCGGTCATGATGTGGACGCCGGGATTGCGGTCGTTCTCCGGGACTTCCTTGAAGATCCGGGTCACGCCCTCGTCCATCATCAGGTCCGGAGCGTCGCCGGCATGATGGGTGACGGCCTCGGCGCGGACGAGATCGCCGCTCTTGATCCGCAGGGCCGGCTTGATCGAAGGATCGAAATAGCCCCAATGGATCGTCTCGGGCGTGGCGGGCAGACAGTGCAGCGCTCCGGGGACGATGTCCGCGCGGGTCTGGCCAGGTTCGCAGATGAAGGGCATCGGAATCTCCGGGTCAGGCGCTAGGGGGCGCAGGCGCCAGCGCAACCGAGGTCATGCTCAGCGAGCCGTGCTCGATGTGGTCGGGCGCGAAGGTCGGGGCGTCGCCGGGCAGGCGCGCGCCCAGCACGTAGAGCAGCGGCCAGTAGTGGTCGGGCGTCGGGACCGAGCGCCGCGCGTCCTGGCCCTGGCTCTCGAAGTCGATCGCCCGCTGGGGCGCATCCTCGACGATCGCGGTCTTGATGTAGTCGTTGAAGCGCCTGGACCAGTCGTAGGGCGCGCAGTCGCGGTCGCCCCAGTCCATGGCCGGCAGGTTGTGCACGATGTTGCCGGTGCCGACGATCAGCACCCCCTCCTCGCGCAGCGGCGCGAGACGCTGGCCGATCTCGAAGTGCCACGCCGGCGGCTTGGCGGCGTCCATGCTGAGTTGCACGACCGGCACGTCCGCATCGGGGAAGGCCTTGCACAGCACCGACCAGGTCCCGTGATCCAGCCCCCAGCTGCTGTCGTCTAGCGTCACCGGCGTTGGCGCGAGAACCTCGGCCACACGCGCCGCCAGCGCGGGCGAACCTGGCGCGGGATATTGCTGATCAAACAAGGCCTTGGGGAAAGACGCTCCGAAATCGTGGATGGTGCGAGGCTTACTCATGGCGGTGACGGCGATCCCGCGCGTGAGCCAATGGGCCGAGACGCACAGGATGGCCTTGGGCTTGCCGACGGCGTCGCCCATGGCCTTCCAGGCCCGCGTGGTGTCGTTGGTCTCGAGCGCGATCATCGGGCTGCCGTGACCGAAAAAGATGACGGGCAGGCGGCTCATGCGGCGACCTCTTCGTTGGCGGGCGATGGCGCGCCGCCCCCCTTCATCATCGCCCAGGCCCGCTGATAGCGGGGCGTGAGCCAGCGGTTGAACTGGACCTGCGCCCCCTCCTGCCAGGAGTAACGACCTCGGATGGCGAAGCGCGACCGCAGCCCCTGCTGCACCAGCTCGTCGACATGCATGTCCTGGGCGATGATCTTGCCCGCCGAGGTCATGATCATCTCGAGGCGCTCCTCGAAGCCCGACATTTCGGTCGCGCCCGGGGCCACCAGGACGCCGGTGTCCTGCTCCATCGTCTCTGGGCCCGTGGGGCGCAGGATAAGGTAGATCACCATGTCGCTGGTCATCACCAGCGACAGCGTCGGCGGGATATTGGCGAAGGTCGCGCGGTTGCGGTCCTCGTCGGTCAGCTTCGGGAAGACCGGCAGCACGGCCTTTTGGGTCGGATTGAAGCTGGCGTCGGCGTGGAGCGTGCCGTTGTAGCGCAGGAAGCCCGCATCGCTGTCGCCAGCCTCGGGAAAGCTGCACAGCTCGCTGGGAATGAAGTCATGCAGCGGCCCCCGATGCAGCTTGCTGGCGTGATAACCGTCGTTGTTGTTCTCGAACATCACCTTCCAGTTCCAGGCGAACTGGCCGGTCATGGGCGGGCTCAGTCCCTCCGCGTTGGCGAGATCGTAACGGGCGACCGCAGCCTCCACCGCGGTCAGGCGGGGGGCCAGAGACGGCGCCTCGGCATCGAAGTTGATGAAGATGAAGCCCAGCCAGACCTCGACCTTGAAGGTCGGAAGCTTGATCGCCTTCTTGTCGAAGTCGCAGGTGCGCTCCATGGCCGGCGCGTTCACCAGGTCGCCGTTCAGCGAATAGACCCAGTGATGGTAAGGGCAGACGAAGCCCCGCGCATTGCCCCTGCCCTCCGCCACCAGCATGGCGCGATGCTGGCAGACCGCCGACATCGCCTTGATCTCGTTGTCGCGGTTGCGCGTGACGATGATCGGCTCGCCGATGATGCGCGTGGTGAAATAGTCGCCCGGCTCCTTGATCCAGTCGACGCGCCCCACGCAAAGCCATTCGTGATTGAACAACGCCTCCTTCTCGAACTCGTAGAAGTCCGGGTCTGTGTAGCAGGCGGGCGGCAGGGTCTCGGCGGTCTCCACGCCCTGCATGGAGCGCGAGAGCCCATCGAAGAAGGCGTCGCTGAAGAGTCCGTTCGGCGGGCGCAGGCTCATCGTGAAGCGCTCTGGAGTGGCGAATGTCGACCGTCACGCTAGGACCGCATCCTGGCGAGGTCTTGCCTCAGCGCGCACGAAGACTTGGTCGTCGGACCTCGGCCACCCCGCCAACGCCGTCTTTGTAGGCGATGGGCGCCCGAGGCCGCCCCGCGGCGCCCAAGCCGCGGTCATCCCCATGGATCGCCGGAAAGCGATGAGGCGCGATGGAGCAAGACCGACGCCCCATAGCCGCATAGGCTCACCTCGAATTTCTAGCCGAGGGACGCCATGACGCTCGCCGCCGACATCGCCATCAAGGACCTGAAGGCTGGCTTCGGGGCCGAGATCTCCGGGCTCGACCTGGCCTCGGCCTCTGACGCGGCCCTGGACCAGGTGGTTGACACCTTCCACCGCCACGGCGCGATCGCGGTCAGGGACCAGAAGATGACGCCCGACGACCTGATGCGCTTCATCAGCCGCTTCGGCGAGCCGGAAGACCACACCCAGACCCGTTTCACCCTGCCGGGTTATCCGAAGATCTTCATCCTCTCGAACCGCGTCGTGGACGGCAAACCGATCGGCGCCCACAACGACGGCGTCGGTTGGCACACCGACTACAGCTACAAGCCCGAGCCGGTCATGCTGACCATGCTCTATGCCGTGGAGGTGCCCGACGAAGGGTCGGACACCTTGCTGGCCGACGGCTGCGCGGCCTGGAACGCCCTGCCCGCCGACCGGCAGGCGCTGCTGGAGAGCCTGAAGCTGCATCACAGCTACAAGCATTTCATGGCGACACGCGCCTTCGGCGAGCAGCAGACCCTCTCGCCCGAGATGGAGGCGGCCAATCCTGACGTCGAACACCCGCTGATCCGCACCCACCCCGCCGATGGCCGTAAGGCGCTGTGGCCTTCGACCGGTACGGTGACCGAGGTCATCGGCATGCCGGGTCCCGCGGGCCTGGCGCTGCTGGACGAGCTGGTCGAGTTCATGACCCAGGAGCAGTTCGTCTATCGCCACAAGTGGCGGGTCGGCGATCTTCTGATGTGGGACAACCGCTGCACCCTGCACACCGGCACGCTGTACGACGACAGCAAGTACTTCCGGACGATGCAGCGGTTGTGGGTCAAGGGCGACAAGCCGTACTGAGCCCCATGTCCAAGACCTGGCTTATCACCGGCGTGTCCAGCGGCCTGGGCCGCGAAATCGCCCTCGCCGCGATCGCTCGTGGCGACGTGGTCATCGGAACGGTACGCAAGCCCGAGGCGGCCGCCGCCTTCGAAGCCCTCGGGGGACGCGCGCTGATCGCCGACGTGACGGACACGGCCGCCATCAATGCTGCCGTCGCCGATGCCGAACGCGTCACCGGGCGGATCGACATCCTGGTCAACAACGCCGGCTATGGTCTGGTGGGCGCGGTCGAAGAGGCGTCACTGGACGAGGTTCGCGCCCAGTTCGAGACCAACGTGTTCGCGCCGCTGGCGATCCTGAAGGCCGTCCTGCCCGCGATGCGGGCTCGCGGCGACGGACGGATCATCAACATCACTTCGGTCTCGGGTCTGGCGGTCTGGGCGGGCACCGGCGTCTACTGCGCCAGCAAATGGGCGCTGGAAGCCCTGACCCAGAGCCTGGCTCAGGAAGTGGCGGAGCTTGGGATCAAGGTCGTCAATGTCGCGCCCGGCGGCCTGCGGACGGGGTTCGCAGCCGGCTCCAAGGCGATCGTCGCCGAGAAGCTCGCGGACTACGACGGGCTGGCGCGTAGCGCAGAGCGGGTCATGGACCAGCACGCGGGTCGTGAGCCCGGCGATCCAGTCAAGGCGGCCAAGGCGGTTCTGGCGATCGCGGACGCGTCCGACCCACCCATGCATCTGCTGCTGGGCGAAGACGCCCTGAAATACGCCGGCTACGCCATCCAGCACCTATCCGCCGACATCGAAGCCTGGAGGGCCCTGAGCCTCTCCATCGGCTTCGACACCTAAACCCCAGAACCAGAGCGCTTCATTGACCAACACCCTGATCTTCGTCGATCTTGCCTCCGACGATCCGTCCGCCGCCGGCGACTTCTACGCCCAGGTCTTCGGATGGCAGAACGACGCCCGACCGGAGGGCGTCTATCACCGCATGGTGCCGGGCGGGTTCTTCAAGAAGCCCGACGGGACCGACAGCGAAATCGGCAACCTGCATCTCGGGATCTTCAAGGCCGCCAACGCCCGCCCCCACCCCGAGCCCGCCGGTGTCGAACCTCGCTCGCTAAGCGCCGACGGCCGCAAGCCGCGGGTTTGGGTGCTGATCAGCGACGACGACAGCGCCGACCGTATCCTGGGAACCGCCGAAGGCCTCGGCGCCGTGATCCTATGGCGAAAC
>JAYRLX010000493.1:0-2490 GCA_041905125.1 Caulobacter sp.
GGGTCGTAGAGCACGCAGGCCTGGCCCGGCGCGACGCCCTCCTCGGTCCCGTCGAAGGCCACCGCGACTTCGCCGTCCAGCACGGTTAGGCGCCCGGGGACCGGCTCTCGAGTCGAGCGCACGCGGGCCAGCACGGGCTGGCCTTCCTGGGCCGCGGCCTCGAGATCGTCCTGTCCGCCCAGCCAACTTCCTTCTTTCAGCGTCAGGGCGGCGGTCAGCAGCGCCTCGCGCGGGCCGACGATCACCTGGCGCTTGTCGGCGTCGATGCGGACCACGAACAGCGGATCGCCGACGGCGACGTTCAGGCCCCGGCGCTGGCCGATGGTGTAGCGGGTCACGCCCTCGTGGCGGCCCAGCACGCGGCCGTCCAGGTGCACGATGTCGCCCGCCTCGGCCCCTTGCGGACGGATGCGGTCGATGACGGTCGTGTACTTGCCCTCGGGCACGAAGCAGATGTCCTGGCTGTCGGGCTTGTCGGCGATCGAGAGGCCCAGGCCCGCCGCCACGGCGCGGACGGTCGGCTTGTCCATGCCACCCAGCGGGAAGCGCAGGAAGTCCAGCTGCTCGCGCGTGGTGGCGAACAGGAAATAGCTCTGGTCCTTGGCCGGATCGGCGGCGCGGCGCAGCTGGGGGCGGTTGGCGCCGGCCGGCATGCCGCGCTGGACGTAGTGGCCGGTGGCCATGGCCTCGGCGCCCAGGTCGCGGGCGACGTCCAGGAGGTCGCGGAACTTGACGGTCTGGTTGCAGCGCACGCAGGGGATCGGCGTCTCGCCGCGCAGATAGGCGTCGGCGAAGTCCTCGATCACCTGCTCGCGGAACCGGCTTTCGTAGTCGAGCACATAGTGCGGGATGCCGATGCGCTCGGCGGCCATGCGGGCGTCCAGGATGTCCTGGCCGGCGCAGCAGGCGCCTTTGCGCGAGATGGCCGCGCCGTGGTCGTAGAGCTGCAGGGTGACGCCGACGACGTCGTACCCGGCGCGAGCCAGCAGGGCGGCCGTGACGGTCGAGTCCACGCCGCCCGACATGGCCGCGACGATCCGGGTCCCTTCAGGCAGGCCGACGGCGGCGCGCGCCTGTTCGACGGCGCGGGCGATCAGGGCGTCGGCGTCTGCGGTGTCGGTCTTGGTCGGAAACTCGGCGGTCATCGCCGCCATATAGCGGCGGAACGGCGGATTTGCGAGGTTTCGACCTATTTCAGGATGTTCAGCAGCGACGACTGTTGCAGGCTGCTGAACACTTGGGCCGACGCCTGGACGGCCAGCTTGGCCGACTCCAGCCGGGTCACCGCGTCCGCCATGTCGACGTCGACGATCTCGCCGACCATGCCGGTCAGGGTGTCCGCCTGGTTCTGCAAGTCGGTCTGGGCGGTTTCGAAGCGCTTCTGGGTGACGCCGTTCTTGCCCTGTACGTCGACGACGCCCTTGTAGGCGGCGTCGAACGTCGGCAGCAGGCCCTTCAGGAAAGTCACCTGGGCGTCATTCAGCTTGCCGGTAAAGGGCCCGTTGGCGTCGACATAGGCCTGGACCTGCTTGAACGCGTCGAACACCGGCACGCCGAAGGAGTCGCCGAGCACGCCGGTCTTGGCGTTCGTCTGTTCGTCGATACGGTTGGTGGCGATGTACTGGTCGTTGTTGAACAGCGACGCCGTCGTGGGGGCCAGAGTCAGGTCGCTCATGCTGGTGGCCGAGGTCGTCTGGGTGTCGGTCTTGGCGCCAGAGAACACGTAAAGGCCGTTCGACTTGGTGTTCAGACCTTGCACGACGTCGCCGAAGGCCGCCTGAAGCTGCTGCATCATCGTCTGGGCGCTGCCCGAGGCCAGGGCGTTGGCGATGGCTTCGCGGCCGGCCTTGGTGGAATCCGCGACCTTGCCAAGACCGGTGTCCTGCATCTGCAGCCGGTTGGTCACCAACTTCGATTGGTCGATCAGGCCGTCGAGCCGCGCTTGGGTGCTGCGCATGGCGGTCAGCATCTCGGCGTTCTTGGCGTAGCCCTTCAGGTCGGTGGCGACCTTCTGGCTGGAAACCTGATTGCCGACGTCGCTCTGGCGGATCTGGGCCCGCATCAGGTTGGACGTCATGACGTTGTAGTTCTGGACGGTGGAGACCCGGGTCATGGCTTACCTCACAAGTCCGGTCAGAATGTCGTACATGTCCTTGGTCGCCTGGATCAGACGGGCCGAGGCGTTGAACGCCTGCTGGTAGGTGGTCAGGTTGATCAGTTCCTCGTCGAGGTTCACGCCCTCTTCGGACTGACGCTGGCTATCGACTTCGGAGGCGACCGCTTCGGCGGAGTCCTTGCGGCTTTCGGCGGTGTTGGCCTTGCGGGCGATGGCGCCGCTGAAGTCGGCCGCATAGCGCGAAACGCTCATGGTCGCGGGCGTGGCGTCGCCGGCCGCCGAGAAGTTGGTTACGGTGTCGCCCGACTTCGCCAGGGCCAGGGCGCCTCGGCCGTCGCCGATCGCCAGGGCCGCGACGCCGCCAACGGCCTGGG
>JAYRLX010000494.1:0-2476 GCA_041905125.1 Caulobacter sp.
ATCACGAGATCGTTATCTGGCGAACAAATCTGAGGGCGGCTTTGCGCGGCGGGCCCACGCGCCTAAAGAGAACGCCGATAACCTGGAGCTTGCCGGCCATGACCTTCCGCGCCCCCGTTCGTGACCTCGCCTTCTCGCTGCGCCACGCGGCGGGCTTCGACCGACTGGCCGACGCCTTTCCCGAGGCTGACGCCGATACGGTGACAGCGGTGCTGGAAGCGGCCGGCGCCTTCGCCGCCGACGTGCTGGCGCCGCTGAACCGTCAGGGCGATCTGGTGGGCGCCAAGCTCGAGAACGGCGTCGTCCGCTCCGCCCCGGGCTTCGCCGACGCCTACAAGCAGTTCGCCGAGGGCGGCTGGGCCGGTCTCGCCGCCTCGCCCGAGCACGGCGGCCAGGGCCTGCCCAAGACGCTGGAAGTGGCGGTGCTGGAGATGATCCAGGCGGCCAACATGGCCTTCGGCCTCTGCCCGATGCTGAGCCTGGGCGCGATCGAGGCGCTGGACCACCACGGCTCGGACCGCCAGAAGGCGCTCTATCTGCCCAAGCTGGTGTCGGGCGAATGGACCGGCACCATGAACCTGACCGAGCCGCAGGCGGGCTCGGACCTGGCGGCCCTGACGACCGTGGCGACGCCGGATGGCGACGGCGGCTGGCGGATCACCGGCCAGAAGATCTTCATCACCTGGGGCGACCACGACGCGGCCGACAACATCGTGCACCTCGTTCTGGCCCGTACGCCCGACGCCCCTCCCGGCGTGAAGGGGATCTCGCTGTTCCTGGCCCCCAAGGTGCTGGTCGGCGAAGACGGCAAGCTGGGCGAAGCCAACGCCCTGCGGGTCGGGGGCCTGGAGCACAAGCTGGGCATCCACGGCTCGCCCACCTGCGTGATGCTGTTCGAGGGCGCCAAGGCCGAGCTGGTCGGGGGGCTGGGTCAAGGGCTGCCCAACATGTTCACGATGATGAACGCCGCGCGCCTGCAGGTCGGGACCCAGGGGACCGCCATCGCCGAGCGCGCCTACCAGCAGGCGCTGGCCTTCAGCCAAGACCGCGCCCAGGGCCGCTCGGCCTGGACCGGCGCCTATCCCTCGCGCCTGTTCGACCATCCGGACGTGCGCCGCTCGCTGGTGCTGATGAAGGCCCACATCGAGGCCGCCCGCGGCATCTGCCTGTCGACCGCCGTCGCCGCCGACCTGGCCCGCGCCGCGTCCGACGAAGTGACCCGCGCCAGCGCCAAGCTGCGCGAGGAGCTGCTGACGCCGATCGCCAAGGCCTGGTCGACCGACGTCGGCGTCTGGGTCGCGTCGCAAGGCGTGCAGATCCACGGCGGCATGGGCTTCATCGAGGAGACCGGCGCGGCCCAGCACTATCGCGACGCCCGCATCGCCCCGATCTACGAGGGCACCAACGGCATCCAGGCCATCGACCTCGTGGGCCGCAAGCTGTCGCTGGCCGAGGGCCAGGCCGTCGCCGACCTGATGGACGACATCCGCGACACGATCGAAGACCTGAAGGGCTCGGACCTGAAGGGCGTGGGCCTTCGCCTGGAGGCCGCCCTCGACGCCGCCGCCAGCGCCACCGCCTGGCTGGTCGAGCGCCGCGCCAAGGCCATGCCCGACGCCCTGTCTGGGGCCACCGCCTATCAGAAGCTGCTGGGCGACGTCGTGGGCGGCTGGATGCTGGCCAAGGGCGCCTTGGCGGCGGCGGGCGAGGCCGACGCGGCCTGGGCTGAGAGCAAGCGAGCCCTGGCCCGTGTGTTCGCCGAAAGCGTCCTGGCTCAGGTTCCCGGCGCGGCCGCCGGCGTCATGCTCGGCGCGGCGGACCTGGAAGCGATGACGCCCGAAGTGCTGGGCGCCTGACACGCGAAAGCGCCCGTCCAGGGGACGGGCGCTCCCACGCGACGCCGTGGAGCCTAAGCCTTGAAGAAGGCCAGCAGGTCGGCGTTGATCACCTCGGGATGGGTGGACGCCATGCCGTGCGGCAGGCCCGGATAGGTCTTCAGCGTTCCCTTCTTCAGGAGCTTGATGCCCAGCAGGGCGCTGTCGGCGATCGGCACGATCTGGTCGTCCTCGCCGTGCATGATCAGGACCGGGACGTCGACCGTCTTGAGATCGTCGGTGAAGTCGGTCTCGGAGAAGGCCTTGATGCAGTCGTAGTGGGCCTTGGCGCCGCCGGCCATGCCCTGGCGCCACCAGTTGTCGATCAGGCCCTGGCTGACCTTCGCGCCCGGACGGTTGAAGCCGTAGAACGGGCCGGCGGCGACATCGCGGAAGAACTGAGCGCGGTTGGCCAGCAGGGCCGCGCGGAAGCCGTCGAAAACCTCCATCGGCAGGCCGCCGGGATTGGCCGGGGTCTTCAGCATGATCGGCGGCACCGCGCCGATCAGCACGACCTTGGCGACCCGGCCCGGCTTGGCGCGGGCGGCGTAGTGGATGGCCTCGCCGCCGCCGGTCGAGTGGCCGACGTGGATGGCGTTCTT
>JAYRLX010000495.1:0-2472 GCA_041905125.1 Caulobacter sp.
GAGGTCGAGGCGCGCCATGGCGCGCGCGGCCAGGTCCTCGGCGGAGGTCGGCGCGTCGAAACCGCAGCGCATCCAGGCGTCCGCGATCGCTTCGGCCAGGCCGCCGCAGCGCTGGACATAGGCCATGATCTGGCCGCGCCGCGCCTCGAACCCGGCGAACATGTTTTCGAAGCTTTGGAAGTCCAGCGCCACCGAGAAGCGGGCATAGGCCTGTGCGAACGCGTCGTCGTGGGTGTCGACCCAGTGGGCGACGGCGCGGCGGGCGGCGCGGGCGATGGCCGCGCCGGCCTGGTCGTCCATCACCGTGAAGCCGGGCGAGACGCCGGCCTCCAGCGGGAAGCGGCGCAGCAGCTTCTCGCAGAAGGCGTGGATGGTCTGGATCTTCAGGCCGCCGGGCGTCTCCAGCGCCTGGGCGAACAGGGCCCGAGCCTTGGACAGGCGATCGGCGTCATAGACCTCGTCGTCGCCGACCAGCTTGATCAGCTCGGCGCGCAGGTCCGCGTCGCTGGTCACCGACCACTTGCCCAGGCGCTCGAACAGGCGACGCTGCATCTCGGCGGCGGCGGCCTTGGTGTAGGTCACGCACAGGATCGCCTCCGGCGGCACCTTGGCCAGCAGCAGGCGCGCGACCCGGTCGATCAGGGTCTTGGTCTTGCCCGAGCCGGCATTGGCGGTGACGAAGGCCGAGATCGCCGGATCGGCGGCGATGCGCTGAGGGTCGTGGGTCATGACAAAGATGCTCCACCGCGTTGCGGGGGAGCTGTCGCGGAGCGACTGAGGGGGCTAGCGCGGCCTATGCACAGCTCGCCCCCTCCGGCCCTCTGGGCCACCTCCCCCGCGACGCGGGGGAGGATCTCGTTAGAGCCGCCGCTCATTCGCCCTCTCCATCGTCGCCGCTGGTCGACCATTCGAACACCCGCGCCAGGTGGGCGTAGTCGCCGGGGTGTTCCTTGACGAACTGCGGGGCGACCCGCGAGCGGTATGGCTCGTCGGGGTCGTCATAACGGGCGATCAGCTTGACGAGGCCGTCCATCGCCTTGCGCGCGGCCTCCTCGCTCTCGCCGCCGGCCAGGGCGCGGACCTGCTCCTCGCCGGCCGGACGACGTCCGGTGACGCGGACATAGGTCAGCTCGCCCGGCGCGGGGGCGCCCAGGTCCGGGAAGCCGCCGTTCATCAGGATCGCCGCCGTCAGGGTGAGCTGCGGCGAGAAGCCGGTGTCCACCTGCTTCTGCGACGGCGCGGCGCCGGTCTTGTAGTCGAGGATGTGAGCCATCCCGTCCGGCGTCGGCTCGATGCGGTCGGCCTTGGCGGTCAGGGTGAAGGGGCGGCCGTTGATGCTGAGCTCGAGTTTGCCCTCCGCCTCGACCACGATCTTGCGGGCATTGGCGCGGCGATGCCGCTCCCAGTCGGCGACCCACAGGGCGGCCTCGCGGGCCAGGGCCTTTTCGCGGGTCAGCGCCGTCGGCGGCATGCCAGCGCCGACCAGGGCCTCGATGTAGAAGCGCTCGAACACGGTCGCCGAGTCGGCGGGTACGGCGTCCGGATAGGTTTCGGCGAACCTTTCGAACGCCGCGTGGATGGCCGTGCCGCGCGCGCGGGCCTCGACCGGTTCATCCGGGCGCTCCAGGGGATAGAGCCTGAGGATGTCGCGGGCCCAGACAGCGTACGGGTCGCGGGTCAGGGCCTCGACGCGTGTCACCGCCATCTTGCGCGGACGATCCTCGACCGGCGGCGTCGGGGCCGGGCGCGCGATGGGTGCGTAGGGGCCTGGCGCATCGAGGGCGCGGACCCAGTCCAGTACGTCGTCGCGGCGAGGCAGGGCGAGGCCCGCGCCGGCCGCCAGGGTCTTCAAGCGCCACAGCCAGCGCGACTCCACGGCCGGCGCGCCGCCGCGCCGCTCGCAGTGAACCAGCACCACGTCGGGCGCGCTGGCGGCCTGGGCGAAGTCGTGGGCGGTCAGGCCCACCCGCCGCTCCGGCGGCGGCAGGCCCAGCCGTTGGCGCATCGGCCGAGACAGGAACGGGTCGATCGGCGCGCCTTGCGGCCAGACGCCTTCCTCCAGCCCCGCCAGCACCAGGCGGTCGGCGCGGACCAGGCGGGCCTCGATGGCGCCGAGGATGCGCAGGCGCGGGTGGGTGGCGCCGCCGACGCGGACGGTCTCCTCGTTGACCAGGCGGTCGAGAATGTCGGCGAAGGCCTGGGGCGAGGCGTCGGGCAGGGGCTCGCCGTCCTGGATCAGGGCGGCCATCAAAGCGCCCAGGCACTCGCCCGCGCCGCCGGCCCACAGGCGAGGCGGCGCGATCAGCCCTTCCAGCGCCTCGACCAGCGCCTTGGCCGCGTGGCAGGGCCGGGCGTAGCCGTCAGCGTAGGGACTGGCGGCGTGATCGACGGCGGCGAGCACGCGCTCGCACAGCGCCAGGGCCTCGGGCGTGTCCTTCAGGCGCGCGCGCAGCACCTCGGCCGAGCCCGGCG
>JAYRLX010000496.1:0-2463 GCA_041905125.1 Caulobacter sp.
CACACCGCGCCGCCGCGCGCGCCGCGCCCTGCTGGGCGGCGCCGCCCTGTCCACGCTTCTGCTCGCCCCCGCCCTGGCGGCGGCCCAGCAAGCCGACCAGACGGCGGTCGAGGAAGTCATCGTCACCGCCACCAAGCGCGACGCGACGATCCAGGACATCCCCTTCTCGATCAACGCCCAGACCGAGAAGGACATCCAGCGGTCCGGCGCGATCACGCTGGAGGACCTGTCGCGCAACGTCGCGGGCCTGACGATCCAGAACCTCGGCCCGGGCCAGAGCCAGGTGTCGGTGCGCGGCGTCTCGGCCGGCCAGGTCGTCCGCGACCAGCCGGGCGTCAAGGAGCAGGTCGGCGTCTATCTCGACGAGTCGGTGATCTCGCTGTCGCTGTTCACGCCCGACATCGACCTGTTCGACCTGAACCGGGTCGAGACGCTGCGCGGCCCGCAGGGCACGCTGTTCGGCTCGGGGTCGGTGGGCGGCACGATCCGCTACATCACCAACCAGCCCAAGCTGGGCGTCAACGAGGGCGTGTTCGAGGCCAACGCCAACCTGGTGGGCGGCGACTCGTTCGGCGGCCACGTGAAGGGCGCGGTCAACGTGCCGATCTCCGACAAGGTCGCCATGCGCGCGGTCGGTTACCTGACGAAGTACGGCGGCTTCATCGACGCCCTGAAGGAAGGCGGCAAGGTCGAAAAGAACGTCAATGACGGCTCGCGGCGCGGCGGGCGGATCGCCTTCCTGTTCCAGCCCACCGAAAACTTCAGCCTGACGCCGCGCGTCGTCTATCAGGAGATCCGCGCCGGCGGCTTCAACCGCCAGGAGGTCTTCAACCTCTTCGCCAATCCGAACACCACGACCCGGCCGCCGATCCGGCTGGGCAAGCGCCAGCAGTATCTGCTGCTGGACGAGAGCTTCGCCGACAACACCCTGCTGGCCGACCTGACCGCCAACCTGGCGTTCGACGGCGCGACCCTGACCTCGGTGACCAGCTACATCAGCCGCGACATCACCGTGAACCGCGACGCCAGCGCCCTGTCCGGCAGCGTCTCGGTCGACCTGGGCTTCCCGTCGGCGGCCGTGCTGCTGCCGTCCAAGCTGGTCGACACCACCGACCTCGAGCAGTGGACCCAGGAGCTGCGCCTGGCCTCCACCGGCGACGGCCCGCTGCAATGGGTGGTCGGCGGCTTCTATTCGAAGGTCAACCGCGTCTACAACCAGCGCCTGCCGACCCCGGGCTACGACGCCTATACCGACGCGGTGCTGGGCGCGGGCACCTCCGCGGCCGTGGCCAACGGCTTCGAGCGCAACTCGCCCTACGACGCCTACCTGCCCTACGATATCAAGCAGAAGGCCCTGTTCGGCGAAGTGAACTACACGCTGGGCAAACTGACCGCGACGGCGGGCGGCCGCTACTACGACTTCAGCGAGACGCGGCAGTTCAAGTCGGGCGGCCTGTTCGCCAACGGCGACAACCGCACGGACAAGACCTCGTCCGACGGCTTCACCCCGCGCTTCATGCTGCGCTACGAAGCGACCGACCACGTCACCTTCAACGCCCAGGCCTCGAAGGGCTTCCGCCTCGGCGGCGTCAACGATCCGCTGAACATCCCGCTGTGCTCGGCTCAGGACCGCGCCATCTTCGGCGGCTACCAGAGCTATAACGACGAGACGCTCTGGAATTACGAAGGCGGGATCAAGTCGCGCTTTGGCGGCGTCCGCTTCAACGGCGCGGTGTTCTACACCGACATCAAGAACCTGCAGACGACGCTCGACGCCGGCTCGTGCAGCTCGCGCGTGGTGTTCAACGTGCCCAAGGCCCACACCAAGGGCATTGAAGGCGAGCTGACCGCGCGCCTGGCCAACGGCCTCGACATCGGCCTGTCGGGCAGCCTGCTGGAGGCCCAGTTCGACTCGACGGTGAAGGACGGGACGGGCGCGGTGATCGGCGGTATTCGCGACGGCAATCGCCTGCCCTCGGTGCCGAAGTTCCAGGTCTCGTTCGACGTCACCTACAGCCGCGAGGTCTTCGATGGCGCCAACGGCTATCTGAAGGCCTCGATCCAGCACGTCGGCAGCCGCTTCACCCAAGCCAGCGACCAGGAGAACAACCCGCGCTCGTTCGTCTCGAACCTGGCGTTCGGCGGGGCGACGGGCAAGGTCCCGACGGTCGTCAACCTGCAGCTGCCCAGCTACGAGATCGTCAATCTCAGCGCCGGGGTCGAGATGAAGGATGGCGTCGACGTCACGCTCTACGTCAACAACCTGTTCGACGAGAACGCCCTTCTGTCCTTCGACCGCGAGCGCGGCGGACGGGCGCGTCTGGGCTATGCCGTCGGTCAGCCGCGCACGGCCGGCGTGACGGTGCGCAAGGCGTTCTAGGCCGGGCGGGGCGGTCGCCTGGCGGCCGCCCCCTTTCCGCCGGGGTAAGCTTGACGCCCTCCGGACGCGGGCGGACCCTTCCG
>JAYRLX010000497.1:0-2462 GCA_041905125.1 Caulobacter sp.
GATCGTCCGGGCGCCGCAGCGGCTGAGGCGGCGGTCGAAATCGGAGATCAGCGCCCGCAGCTCGGCCAGAACCGGCGTCGCCATCTCCGCGGCGGCGGTCGGCGTCGGCGCGCGACGGTCGGAGACAAAGTCGATCAGGGTGGTGTCGGTCTCGTGGCCGACCGCCGAGATCAGCGGGATCGCGCTCTCGGCGACGGTGCGGGCCAGGGCCTCGTCGTTGAAGGCCCAGAGGTCCTCGACCGAGCCGCCGCCCCGGGCGACGATCAGGATGTCGGGACGGGGCGCGGGCCCGCCCGGTTGGATGGCGTTGAAGCCCCGGATCGCCGCGCTGACCTGAGCGGCGGCGGCGTCGCCTTGCACGACGACCGGCCAGACCAGCACGTGGCACGGCCAGCGGTCGCGGATGCGGTGCAGGATGTCGCGGATCACGGCGCCCGTCGGGCTGGTGATCACGCCGACCACGGCCGGCATCGAGGGCAGGGGGCGCTTGCGTTCCGGCGCGAACAGTCCCTCGGCGGCCAACTTGGCCTTCAGTCGCTCCAGCTGCGCGAGAAGCGCGCCGACGCCGGCGGCCTCCATGCTGTCGATGACGATCTGGTAGCGCGAACCGGCCGGATAGGTGGTGATCTTGCCGGTGACGATGACCTCGAGCCCGTGCTCGGGCCGCACGCCCAGGCCCCGGACATTGCCCTTCCAGACAACGCCGTCGATCGCGGCCTTGTCGTCCTTGATGGTCAGGTAGACGTGGCCGTTGCTGTGATGGGTGACCTTGGAGAGCTCGCCGCGCAGCCGCACGAAGCCGTAACGGTCCTCCAGCGTCCGCTTCAGCGCGAAGGCCAGTTCGGAGACCGAATAGGGCGGGGCGTTGGAATCGTTCGGCGCGAGGTCCGTCATGCGCCTTATCTAGAGGCTTCCCCTGAAACGGAAAATCCCGGACGACCCCACTGATTGTCTGGCTGGCCAGACAATCAGCGCCTCTTGGAGGAAGAGGGCGCGAAACACGCGCCCTGGGCCGCCCGGGATCCGCCGCTCTGAGAGACTTTTGTTCTTCTTAGATGTAGCGGCGAAGCGAGCGGGCGAGCTCGGTGGCGCCGCCCTTCTTCTTCGTTTGCTGCGGCTGGTAGGCCACGCGGGCATGTTCGACGCAGTAGGGACCTTCCGACGAACGACGGCCGCAGAAGGTGAAGCCTTCCGACGACGGATCGCCGATCGGCCACTTGCACATGTGGGCGCCCAGGGTCAGCACGGTGGCCGAGCCCGGCTCCTCGTGCCGGAACGCCGGCAGCGGCGCCGGCGCGGCGGCCACGGGCATCGACGGCGCCTCGATCGGAGCCACGCGGCGCGGCGCCGACGGCATGGCCTGGGCGGCCGGACGCGCCGGACGCGGCGCCTTGAAGGCCGGACGCGCGGGTTGCGAAGGCGCGGCGCGGCCCGACAGGCCGAGACGGTGAACCTTGCCAATGACGGCGTTGCGCGTGACGCCGCCCAGTTGCTTGGCGATCTGACTGGCCGACAGTCCGTCCAGCCACAGCTTCTTCAAGGTCGAGACCCGTTCGTCGGTCCAGCTCATAACCCGTCTCCGCCATTGTGATGGGATGCGGGCGTCCCCACGCCCATCACCCCATATTTGGTGATCGAACCGCCCCGCCGGCGGTCGTCCTACTACTAATCGTAAAGAATGCATTAAAACACACAATGGGCGCCAACGACTCTGTCCACAGAAACAAGATGTTGATTCACGCAAGCCCGAGCTTGCGAAAAGGGGGGCGAGAGCGCACATGGCCAAGCAGAACAACGGGTTGAGCGCATGAGAGACACCGCGAAGAGCGTCATTCCGCCGCAGCCGCGCGACTATCACGGCTGGAACTGGAGCGGTTTCCTGACCCTCTATCAGCGCGAGATCCGCCGGTTCTGGAAGGTCGGCACCCAGACGGTGGCCGCGCCGGTCGTCACGACTCTGCTCTACATGCTGGTTTTCGTGGTTGCGGTGGGCGCTAGTCGGCCGGCCGTCGGCGGCGTGACCTTCGGCCATTTCGTGGCGCCCGGCCTGATCATGATGGCGATCCTGAACAACGCCTTCGCCAATTCCTCGTCGTCGCTGATCCAGGCCAAGATGATGGGTCTGACGCCCGATTTCCTGACGCCGCCGCTGTCGGCCCTGGAGCAGGTCACGGCCTTCACCCTGGGCGCGGCGACGCGCGGGATCGTGGTCGGGGCGGTGACGGCTCTGGTGATCGGCGTGCTGCCTGGCGCGGGCCTCTCGGTCGCGCACATCTGGGCGGTGGTCTATTTCGGCGCGGTCGCCTCCTTGATCCTGGGCCTGGCCGGCGTGATGGCCGGCCTGTGGTCCGAGAAGTTCGACCAGCTGGCGGCGGTGACCAACTTCCTGATCATGCCGATGTCGTTCCTGTCCGGCACCTTCTACCTGGTCGACAAGCTGCCCGAGCCCTTCCGGTCGGCCA
>JAYRLX010000498.1:0-2441 GCA_041905125.1 Caulobacter sp.
AGCGGCTGCGGTCGGCGAACTGCAGCGGACGCGGAATGTACGGCACGGGCTTGGCCGGATCCGAGACATATTCGTCGTAGGCCGCGTCGCCCTTGGCGGCCGAGGGAGCGCTGAAGTCGAGACCGCCCTTGGCTTCTAGATAGAGGTTCTTGGTCGTCTGGGCGTTGGTCCCGCCTTGGGGCCAGCTGGCGTAGCGGTTCCACTTGTTCTGGCCCGGATCGTAGATCAGCACCGGCGGGGTGTCGGCCTTGGGGCCGTCCTTCAGATGCTGGTCGAAGAAGGGCTTGAGCACGTCGCGACGGAACTGCAGCGCCGTATCGCCGTCCCACTTGAACGGGCCGAGGTTGTAGCCGTCGTAGTTGACCTGGCTGTGCCGCCACGGGCCCAGCACCAGGTAGTTCATGTCGTTGTTCTTGTCCTTGGACTCCAGCGCCGGGTAGGAGTGGACCGCGCCCCAGATGTCCTCCTGGTCCCACAGGCCCTGGATCCACATGGTCGGCACCTTGAGCGGCGTCTTCTCCATGGTCTTGTCGAGAGCCTGCTCGCTCCAGAAGCTGTCATAGGCCGTGTGCTCGGCCAGCTTCTTGAACCATGGCAACTGGTCCAGGCCATGGTTCTTGGCGTAGTCGCCGGCCGAACCCTCGCGCAGGAAGTTGGAATAGTCGTCATAGCCCTGGCGCTGGACGCTCTCGCCCGCGCCGCGCGCCGTGGTCTGGCCAGTGAAATAGTCGAAGTTGATCTGGCGGAAGGCGCCGAACTGGAACCAGTCGTCGCCCATCCAGCCATCGACCATCGGGCTCATCGGCGCGGCGGCCTTCAGGGCCGGGTGCGGGTTGACCAGGGCCATCACCACGGTGAAGCCCTCGTACGAGCTGCCCAGCATGCCGACCTTGCCGTTGGTCTCCGGCACGTTCTTCACCAGCCAGTCGATGGTGTCGTAGGCGTCGGTGGAATGATCGACCTCGGAGCTATTCAGCGGGCCCTTCAGCGGGCGCGTCATCACGTATTCGCCTTCCGAGCCGTATTTGCCGCGGATGTCCTGGAAAACGCGGATATAGCCGCCGTCGGCGACGAACGGCTCATCGCCCTGGGGCATGGCGGCGACCATGCGCGAGCTGTCGGCGCGGGCGGCGCGCTTGGCGGCGTTGTAGGGGGTGCGGGTCAGCAGGATCGGCAGGTTCTTGCCGCCCTTGGGCACGACGATGACCGTGTAGAGCTTGGTCCCGTCGCGCATCGGGACCATCACGACCCGCTTTTCGTAGTCGTAATTGACCTTGGCGGCGACGTACTTGCCGTCGATGTCCGGGGTCATCGGCGAGATCTGGGCGTGCGCCGCGGCGGCGAACACGGAAGCGGCCGCGGCGGCGAGCAAGCCGGCGCGCAAGGCGGAAACGAAACGCATGATTGGCCCTCCTACAGAGGGCGGCACCTTAGGACCGGGATTTGCGCGCTGCTACGCCGTAACAGCGCGGCGGAACCCATTTTTTATCCGCGAACGGAGCGGGATCAGGCGCTCTGGAAGATGCTGCGGAACAGGATCGCGCCGTCTTCCGAACCCAGGTCGGCGTCGAAGGCGCGGTCGGGGTGGGGCATGAGGCCCAGGACGTTGCCCTTGTCGTTGATGATGCCGGCGATGTCGCGGGCCGAGCCGTTGGGGTTTTCCTTGTAGCGGAACACCACCTGGCCCTCGCCCTCGAGACGGTCCAGCGTCTCCTCGTCGGCGAAGTAGTTGCCCTCGCCGTTGCCGACGGTCATCACGGCCTGGCGCTGCTCGCCATAGCCGGCGGTAAAGCGGGTCTGGCCGTTGACGATATCCAGCTCGACGGGCTTGCAGACATACTTCAGGCCCGCGTTGCGCAGCAGAGCGCCGGGCAACAGGCCGACCTCGGTCAGCACCTGGAAGCCGTTGCAGATGCCGACGACCGCGACGCCCTTGTCGGCGGCGGTGACGACTTCCTTCATCACGGGGCTGAGCGCCGCCATGGCGCCGCAGCGCAGGTAGTCGCCGTAGGAGAAACCGCCGGGCAGGACGATCAGGTCCAGGTCGTCCGGCAGCGCCGTCTCCTGGTGCCAGACCATTTCGACACGCGCTCCAGCGGAGCGCTCGATGGCGACCTTGCAGTCACGATCGCAGTTCGAACCCGGAAAAACGATGACGGCGGCTTTCATGGCGCGGGCCTGTATCACCGTTCGGACGGAATGTCAGTCACGCAAGGCCGATATTACGCGCACTGATCCAATTCCGGCTCCACGGCCTCGCCGCTGGGCGGCGGGAAGGGGGTCTTGAAGGTGAAGGCGGCCGGGGTTGGACCATGGGCCTCCAGGAGCTCCAGCTTCTCCAGCGCCTCCTCGACCGTGGGCGTGTGGCCCGCGGGGATCCACCAGAGCGCCATGTAGAGGTCCATTTGCTCGAACCATTCGCGGCGGCGGCGCATGATCTC
>JAYRLX010000499.1:0-1770 GCA_041905125.1 Caulobacter sp.
CCTGGATCACCGGCGCGTTCCAGCTGGGCATCATGATGCAGCCGGTGTGCGGCTATGTGCTCGACACCCTGGGCCTGCGCACCGGTTTCGCGGTGTTCGCGACCGCCTGGTCGCTGGCGGCCATGGCGCACGGCCTGGCCTCGAACTGGCAAGGCTTCGCCTTTCTGCGCGGCCTGCTGGGCTTCGCCGAGGGCTCGGCCCAGCCGGCGGGCATGAAGACGGTCGCCACTTGGTTCCCGGCCAAGGAGCGAGGCTTCGCCGGCGGCGTGTTCAACATCGGCGCGTCCGTCGGCTCGATGCTGGCGCCGCCGCTGGTGGTCTGGGCGGTGCTGACCTGGAACTGGCGCGCGGCCTTCATCATGACCGGCGCCCTGGGCCTGGTCTGGCTGGCGCTGTGGCTGTTCTTCTACCGCTCGCCCGACCAGCATCCCTCGATGACCGAGGAGGAGCGCGCGCGGATCGCGGCCGGCCAGGAGACGCACCTGGCCGAGGCCGGGGCCAAGCCCTCGGTGATCTCCATCCTCAAGCAACGGAAGTTCTGGGGCATCGCCCTGCCACGCTTCCTGGCCGATCCGACCTGGGGGACGTTGTCGTTCTGGGTGCCGCTGTACCTGTCCCAGACGCGCGGCTTCGACCTCAAGCAGATCGCCATGTTCGCCTGGCTGCCGTTCGTGGCCGCCGACCTCGGCTGCCTATTCGGCCCGACGGTCGCTAGCTTCCTGCAGGCGCGCGGCGTATCGCTGATCAACGCCCGCCGCTGGGCCGTCACCTTGGGCGCGGCGATGATGACCGGCATGATCTTCGTCGGCCGCGTCGAGAGCCCCTACGCCGCCATCGCGCTGCTGTGCCTGGGCGGCTTCGCCCACCAGACGCTGTCGGTGACCGTGATCACCATGGCCTCGGACCTCTTCCGCCGCGACGAGGTCGCCACGGTCGCGGGCCTGGCGGGCATGATGGGCAACCTGGGCGTCCTGCTGTTCTCGCTGCTGATCGGCGGGCTGGTGGCCACGATCGGCTATGACCCGTTCTTCGTCGCCCTGGGCGTGCTCGACATTGTGGGCGCCTTGATCCTGTGGACCTTCATCCGCGACCGGATCGCGCCCAAGGCCGAACCCGTCAGCCAGATTCCCAACTCGTGAGCGTCCCCGTGATCCGCAATCCCATCCTGCGCGGCTTCAACCCCGATCCCTCGATCGTGCGGGTGGGGGACGACTACTACATCGCCGTCTCGACCTTCGAGTGGTTCCCGGGCGTGCAGATCCACCACTCGCGCGACCTGAAGAACTGGCGGCTGCTGAGCCGCCCGCTGCAGCGCGCCAGCCAGGTGAACATGCTGGGCGACCCGGATGGCTGCGGCGTCTGGGCGCCGTGCCTGTCCTACGCCGACGGCCGGTTCTGGCTGATCTACACCGACGTCAAGCGCTATGGCCGCACGACGGTCGGCGGGGCGTCCGGCGCCAGTCTGCGCGACTTCCACAACTACCTTGTCACCTGCGAGACGATCGACGGCGAGTGGTCCGATCCGGTCTATCTGAACAGCTCCGGCTTCGACCCGTCGCTGTTCCATGACGACGACGGCCGCAAGTGGCTGTTGAACCAGCTATGGGACCACCGACCGGGCAGGAACCGCTTCGCCGGCATCGTGATGCAGGAATTCTCGGCTGAAGAGGGCCGCCTGATCGGCGAGCGCAAGGTGATCTTCCAGGGCACGCCGATCGGGCTCACCGAGGCGCCCCACCTCTACAAGCGCGACGGCTGGTACTATCTGAT
>JAYRLX010000499.1:1780-2431 GCA_041905125.1 Caulobacter sp.
CGGCACGGGCTGGGGCCACGCGGTGACCGTGGCGCGGTCGCGGACCATCGATGGTCCTTACGAGCTACATCCCGACACCTACCTGCTGACCTCGCGCGACCGGCCGCACGCGCCGCTGCAGCGCGCCGGCCACGCCGACCTCGTCGAGACCGCCGACGGCGAGACCTACGCGGTCTATCTGGTTGGCCGCCCGATCCCCAATCGCGGCCGCTGCACCCTGGGGCGCGAAACGGCGATCCAGAAGATCGTCTGGGGCCAGGACGGCTGGCCGAGGACGCTGGACGGCTCAGGCGACCCGACCCTGGAGACTCCGGCGCCGAACCTGCCCGAGTATCCCTGGCCCGCCAGACCGGTCCGCGAGGACTTCGACGCGCCTAGCCTGCCGATCGACTTCCAGTGGCTGCGGACGCCCTATCCGGACCAGATCTTCAGCTTGACCGCCAGGCCCGGTTTCCTGCGCCTCTACGGCCGCGAAACGGTCGGCAGCCTGTTCCGCCAGGCCCTGGTCGCCCGTCGCCAGCAGGCGCACTGCTATTCGGCCGCCACCGCGCTGGACTTCGAGCCGGCGCACTTCCAGCAGGCCGCGGGGCTGATCTGCTACTACAACGCCTCGAAGCTGCACTACCTGCACGTCACGCACGACGAGACGTT
>JAYRLX010000500.1:0-2428 GCA_041905125.1 Caulobacter sp.
GAAGGCGGCGGTGAAGAGGGCCGCGGCGACAATCGCCTGACGAGAAGAGGGCATGGGGTGGCTCACGAGGACGCGGGTTCGTCCCTTCATAGGCCTTCATTCCCTAAGATTGCGCCCATCGAAGGGCGTCGCCGTCCTTCAGGCTCGCGGCGTGTGCTTGGTTTCCGCCGGCGCGTCCACATAGGTCGCGCGGCTCTCGTCGCCGCGCCGCCAGGGACCGGCGTGGCGCGGGCTGTCGCGGCGGCGGCGGTCGGGGCCGAAATAGTTGCCGCTGCGCACGAACGGGCGCGGGTTCTCGATCAGCTGGGTCAGGCGATCGATCACCGCCCGGGCGGTGACGGGCTTGGCCAGGAACTCGTTGACGCCGACGTCGCGAGCCTCGTTGACCCGCCGCTCGGTCGAGTGGCCGGTGATCATGATCACCGGGGTGTAGGGGTTGGGGCTCTCGGGCGCCCGGCGCAGAAGCTGGACGAAGTGCAGGCCGTCCAGCGGTCCCATGGAGAGATCGGTGATCACCACGTCGATGGCGGTCTGGCGCATCACGGCCAGCGCCTCGACACCGTCCGTCGCCTCGAAGACGTGACGGACGCCAACGGCCCTCAGGATCTCCATCAGCAGGATGCGCATGTGCTGGTTGTCGTCGACCAGCAGGACTTTCAGCAGCTCGAACCGCACGACATCCACTCCCCTATTGGGCGAGTGTTACCGGCTTGTAATAACGTCGGTCAACCAAAAAGCTTTGGTATTACAATGAAAATAGTGATTTTAGTTGTCTAGGCGATGTTAGGTTGAAACGCACTCACACGTCATGCGTGAAGTTCAACCTCCGGTTTGAGCCCGGTGGCGCAAAAAGGCGTCGGCGAGCACGCAGGCGGTCATCGCCTCGACCACCGGCACGCCGCGGATGCCGACGCACGGGTCATGGCGCCCCTTGGTGCGCAGGTCGATTTCCTCGCCCGCCTCGTTGAGGGTCTGACGCGGAATAAGGATCGAAGATGTCGGTTTGAAGGCCACGCGCGCCACGACCGGCTGGCCGGTCGAGATGCCGCCCAGGATCCCGCCCGCGTGATTGGACAGGAACATCGGCTGGCCGTCGGGCCCCCGGCGCATGGCGTCGGCGTTGTCCTCGCCGGTCAGGGCGGCGCTGGCGAAGCCCTCGCCGATCTCGACCCCCTTGGCGGCGTTGATCGACATCAGGGCCGCCGCCAGTTCGGCGTCCAGCTTGCCGTAGAGCGGCGCGCCCCAGCCGGCCGGGACGCCGGTCGCCTCGACCTCGACGATCGCGCCGGTCGACGAGCCGGCCTTGCGGATCGTCTCCAGGTGCTCTTCCCAGACCGGCGCGATGGCCGCGTCGGGGGACCAGTAGGGGTTCTCTCCGACCTGATCCCAATCCCAGTTGTCGCGGTTGATCGCGTGCGGGCCGATCTGGGTCAGGGCCGCGCGGACCGTGACGCCGGGGATCACCAGGCGGGCGATCGCGCCGGCCGCCACCCGCGCGGCGGTCTCGCGGGCCGAGCTGCGCCCGCCGCCGCGATAGTCGCGGATCCCGTACTTGGCGAAATAGGCGTAGTCGGCATGGCCCGGGCGGAAGGCCTGGGCGATCTCGGAATAGTCCTTCGAGCGCTGGTCGGTGTTCTCGATCATCAGGCTGATCGGCGTGCCCGTCGTGCGCTGGCCGTTGCTGCGCTCGTCCTCGAACACCCCCGACAGGATGCGCACGGCGTCCGGCTCCTGGCGCTGGGTCACGAACTTGCCGCTGCCCGGGCGGCGCTTATCGAGGAACGCCTGGATCATCTCGGCCGTCAGCGCGATCCCAGGCGGGCACCCGTCGACCACGCAGCCCAGCGCGGGCCCATGGCTCTCGCCCCAGGTGGTGACGCGGAACAGGTGACCAAAGGTGTTGTGCGACATGGCGCGGCTTCTAGCGGAAACCGGGCGGGGGAGCAAAAGCCGCAAGATCCTCCCCCCAGCGGGGGAGGTGGCGCGAAGCGCCGGTGGGGGAAGGCGCAAGATCGGCAGAACTTCCCCCTCCGTCGGCTGCCTCTGGACGCGGGGAGGTGACAGGCGTGGCGGGCGCGAATGGTTCTTCGATCTGGGCGGCGCGCGCTCGGCGGCCGTCACGGTCATCAAGGACGAGGCGCGCTGCGTCGTCATCCCGCCATTCAGGATGTGACATCTCTCTTGCGCGCGAGGCGCGTTCATAGCTAGCTATATAGCGCGCTATGAATGGAGGGCGGCATGGATCTTCTGGCGGGCTATGGCGTGGGGTTCCTGGGCAGCCGGCTCAAGCGGCTGGCCGAGCGGATGCAGGCCGACGCGGCCGAGGTGGCGCGGTCGCTGGACCTGCCGGTGCAGCCGGCCCAGATGTCGCTGCTGCTGACGATCCGCCTGCACGGTCCGATCGCGGTCGGCGAACTGGCCGAGCAAC
>JAYRLX010000501.1:0-2419 GCA_041905125.1 Caulobacter sp.
CCCGCATGTCGCCGCCCCCGGCGAAGGTCAGGGTCACGACGCCCGCCGGCGCCTCCTCCGCCGCCTCGAAGGCGATCGACAGCAGCTCGACCACCGCGCCCTTGGCGTCGCGGCGCAGGTTGCGCGCCTGGACGCCGGCGACGTCGCCGAACTGCAGGGCCGAGCGCACCCGCTCGCCCGCCTTGGCGCGCTTGCCCAGCGCCTCCCAGCGGAAACGGTTGCAGGCGATCGTCAGGGTGCGGCCTTGGGCGTCCCAGCGGATATCGCCGATCTTGGCGACGGCGTCCTGAAGCGCGGCCGACAGCACGGCCAGGTCCTCGGCGTCGTGGGCCAGCAGGCGCAGCGGCTTGGCGTTGTCGGCCATCGGCTAGAGCTCCGGCTCGCCGTCGCCCTTGATGCGACGGACCTGGGCCCCGCAGGCGCCCAGCTTCTCCTCGAGGCGCTCGAAGCCGCGGTCGAGATGGTAGATGCGCGACACGGTCGTCTCACCGCGAGCCACCAGGCCGGCGATCACCAGGCTGACCGAAGCGCGCAGGTCCGTGGCCATCACCTCGGCGCCTTCCAGGCGCTCGACGCCGCGCACGCGAGCCTCCCCGCCCGACACCGAGATGTCGGCGCCCAGGCGCATCAGCTCGGGCGCGTGCATGAAGCGGTTCTCGAAGATCGTCTCGCGGATCCGGCTCTCGCCCTTGGCCGTGGTCATCAGGGCCATGAACTGGGCTTGCAGGTCGGTCGCGAAGCCCGGGAACGGCGCGGTCTCGATATCGACCGAGTCCAGGCGATGGCCATTGCGACGGATGATGACGCCGTCGGCGGTCGGCTCGACGCCGGCGCCGGCTTCCTTGAGCTTGTCCAGCAGGGCGTCGATCAGCCCCGGACGGGCGTTGGTCAGGCGCACTTCGCCGCCCGCCATGGCGGCGGCGACGGCGTAGGTGCCCATTTCGATCCGGTCGGGAATCACCGCGTGGGTCGCGCCCTTCAGGCGAGCGACGCCGGTGATCGTGATGGTCGGGGTGCCGGCGCCCTCGACCTTGGCGCCCATGGCGTTCAGGCAGTCCTGCAGGTCGGCCAGTTCCGGCTCGCAAGCGGCGTTGTGAATCACCGTGACGCCGTCGGCCAGCACGGCCGCGAGCATCGCGTGCTCGGTCGCGCCGACCGACACGATCGGGAAGGTGATCTCCGCGCCCCTCAGGCCGCGCGGGGCCTGGGCGTAGACATAGCCTTCGTGCAGGTCGATCTTGGCGCCCAGCGCTTCCAGGGCCTGCAGGTGCAGGTCGACCGGGCGCGCGCCGATGGTGCAGCCGCCGGGCAAGCTGACCTTGGCCTGGCCCGAGCGGGCGACCAGGGGCCCCAGCACGTTGAACGAGGCGCGCATCTGGCGAACGAGGTCATAGGGCGCGAAGCCGCTGGTGATCTCGGGCGCGTGCAGGATCGTCTGCTGGCCGTCGGGACCGTCGCTCTCGGCGACATTGACGCCCAGGCGCGTCAGCAGCTTGCCCAGGAAGCGCGTGTCCGCCAGACGCGGCATGTTGGTCAGGCGCAGCGGCTCATCCGTGAGCAGGCTGGCCGCCATCAGCTTGATGGCCGAGTTCTTGGCGCCGCTGACCGGGATCGTCCCGTTCAACTGCGCGCCGCCGGTGATGGCGATGCGATCCATTAGGTCCCTCGAACGCGCCAAAGCGGGGGTGGCCCGGCGCGGCTCACATGTGAGGGGCGGGTTCTATCCGTTGCAAGAGGGGTTGCAAGGGCTCCCCGGCTAAATTTGGCCCGCTAGATCGGCGCGGAGAGGTCGTAGGGGCGCTCGTCCTCCGGCCAGCGCAGGTCGTGGGTGGCTCCGGCGATGTCCAAAGCCACCTGGGCCAGGTCAATCGCCTTGCGGGTCGCCGCCAGGCCATCGCGCCCGAACGCGGCCTTGCCGAACTCTGTGTCGAACTGACCGCCGTCGCCCGTCAGCCGCACGGCGACGGCCCACCCCTCCCCGTCCGGATTCGGGAAGGGCGCTGAAAGCTCGACGACCAGCTCGACGCGGGAGCCGTCGCGGTGATTTATCCCCAGCAACTTCCGAACGGCGTTATACGGCCGCGGCGCGGCGCGCGCGGCTTCGATCGCGGGATCGAAATCGCCGGAAACCCCGCGCGACGCGGCTTTTCGCTTGCGCAGATTGGTCCTGAGGGCCTCGGCGAGCTTGGCCTCGCGGGTCGCTTTGTCGTCGCTGATCGGCATATCGTCGGGGTGCGGCGACAAAGTTGTTCGGTCAAGACGATTTTGGGCTTGGCGTTCGCGATTCTCCTCGCTATACGCCCCCTCCTCGTCGCCGCCGTAGCTCAGTGGTAGAGCGCATCCTTGGTAAGGCTGAGGTCGGCAGTTCAATCCTGCCCGGCGGCACCACGGGGACCCAAGTGACGAACTTGGGTCCCCG
>JAYRLX010000502.1:0-2401 GCA_041905125.1 Caulobacter sp.
CGGAGCTGAAGAAGATCCACCCGCTGGGCAAGTCGCCGGTGATCACCGACGGCGACACGGTCATCGCCGAGACGGGCGCGATCATCGAGTATCTCGTCGGGGTCTACGGAGACGGAAAGCTCGTTCCCGCACCGGGGACGCCCGAGCGCCTGCGCTATACCTACTGGCTGCATTACGCCGAGGGCTCGGCCATGACGCCGCTGCTGCTGAAGCTGGTGTTCTCGGCCCTGCCCAACCG
Source organism: Caulobacter sp. (assembly GCA_041905125.1). GTDB lineage: Bacteria > Pseudomonadota > Alphaproteobacteria > Caulobacterales > Caulobacteraceae > Caulobacter. Next base: position 239 of record JAYRLX010000502.1, read on the forward strand.
CGCGCCGGGGCTGATGAAACCCATCGTCCGCGCGGTCGCCGCCAAGGCCCAGGCCGGCTTCGTCGATCCGCAGCTGAAGACCCATATCGACTACTGGGAGGCGGAGCTTTCGAAGTCGCCCTGGTTCGCCGGCCCCGCGTTCACGGCCGCCGACATCGCCATGAGCTTCCCGCTGGAGGCCGGGGCCGAGCGGGCCGGCGCGGCCAGCCGTCCGCACGTGAAGGCGTTCCTCGAAAAGATCCACGCCCGCCCCGCCTATCAGCGCGCCCTGGAGCGCGGCGGACCCTACGCCTACGCATAATGGGTCAGGGGCGCCTGCGACGAAGCGTCGCCATGGCGTTAAAGTTAAGGCTTAGCCAACCAACGCCCTGGCAATCGTAGCCTAAGCGTCCGGACCTGTCCGTCCGGAGCGTTCAGGAGTGCGTTCGCCTTGATTTCGACCCCGACGACAGAGCCCGTTGAGCAGGGGCGCCGGTTCTCGGCCGCCGGCTCGATCGCCCTGGGCGTCGCCGGGGTGCTGCTGAGCTTCTTCGCGGCCGTCGCGGTCGAGGCCCAGCCGCGGACGTCGGATCGCCTGGCGGCGGTGTTCCCGCCCTGGTGGTCGACGGCGCGGGTCTTCGGCGCGGCGGGCGAGGCCGGCGATATCGCCGGCGCCGGCGGCGCATCGTTCATCGTCATCCTGCGCGGCGATCCCGCCCGGCTCGCCGCGCGAGCGCGCGAAGCTGGCGCCCTTCTCCTGCTCGATCCGGCCTTGGCCGGGGTGTGCGCCCGCCCGATCTCTTCGGAAGCCAATCCATGAAAGCTCCCTTCAAGCTGGTCTTTTCCAATCTGGAGGCGCAACGCGAGGTCGGCGGCAAGCTGATCGCGCTGTTGGCCTGGGCGATGGTTCCCGTGGTGCTGGTCGCGCGCCTGGCGGTCCAGGGGCCCGTGGCGGCGGTGGCCGTGGCGGCGATCGTGACCGCCGGCGGCGCGACCCTGGCCTGGCGCAAGGGCAAGGGCTCGGCCGGCCGCGCGCTGGTGGGGGTGGCCCTGATGGCGCAGGTCTCGCTGCTGGTCGCGGCGCTGAGCGGCCACGCCTGGCAGACCGACATGCACATGGCCTATTTCGCCGCCCTGGCCCTGCTGGTCGTCTATTGCGACTGGGTGGTGATCGCCGCCGCCGCCGCGACGGTCGCCGTGCATCACCTGGGCCTGACCTATCTGCTGCCTCAGGCGGTGTTCCCGGGCTCGGCCAGCCTGGGCCGCGTGATCGTCCACGCCTTGATCCTGATCGTCGAGGCCAGCGCCCTGATCGCCGTCAGCGCCAGCGTGAACCACATGTTCGCCGTGGCCGGCGGCGAGCGCGCCAAGGCCAAGGAGGCCCTCGACGAGGCGCGCGCCGCCCAGGACGCCGCCGAGGGCGCCCGCCGCTCCGAAGAGGAGAGCCGCCTCAGCCACGCCGAGGCGCACAAGCAGGCCGAAGCGCAACGCGACGCGGCTATCGCCGCCTTGGGCCAAGCCCTGTCGCACCTGGCCCGCGGCGACCTGACCGCGCGGCTGCATACGAAATTCGCCGAGGCCTACGAGGCCTTGCGCTCGGACTACAACACCGCCGCCGACCGGCTGGCCGATACGCTGACGGTGATCGAAGGCCGGGTCGACGGGGTTCGCGCGGGCTCCGATCAGATCGCCGACGCCGTCCAGTCCCTGGCGCGCCGCACCGAGCGCCAGGCCGCCAGCCTGCAGGAAACCGCCTCGACCATGGACGACATCACCGCCACGGTCGGCCAGACGGCTTCGGGCGCCAAGCGCGCCGCGGACGTGGTGGCCCGCACGCGCAACGACGCCGAGCGCTCGAGCGAGGTGGTCGAGCAGACGGTCGCGGCCATGACCGCCATCGAGCGCTCGTCGCAGGAAATCACCAACATCATCAGCGTGATCGACGAGATCGCCTTCCAGACCAACCTCCTGGCCCTGAACGCCGGGGTCGAGGCCGCCCGCGCCGGCGAAAGCGGCAAGGGCTTCGCGGTGGTCGCCCAGGAAGTTCGCGCCCTGGCCCAACGCTCGGCCGAGGCGGCCCGGGAGATCAAGCAGCTGATTTCGACCTCGACCGGTCAGGACGAGACCGGGGTGGGCCTGGTGGCCCGCACGGGCGAGGCGCTGCAGCGCATGGTGTCCCAGATC